>CAZMKX010000113.1:0-8663 GCA_964566375.1 uncultured Myxococcales bacterium | reverse complement strand
GCTCCTGATCGGCTCACCGGACCTGAGTCAGTACCGGCTCCTGAACGGAAAGGCGGCGGGGCCGAAGTGCGCGACGTGTCCGCTGACGTGCTCGGCGGGAGCGAACGGATCGTGTAACTAGAGAAACGGCCTATCTTCTCCCCTGACCCGGGCGGGTGTAGGCTGGCGGGGCAGTGACCCGCCGGACCTTCGACTGGGTGCTGATCGTCGCCCTGACCGGGTCGTGGGCGGTCCTGTTCGCTCGCAACGTATCCGAGGGCTTGCACGGCCGGCTTGGATACCTCGCGATCAACGTTTCTTCTGCCACGAGCCCGGACACGTACCCGATCGCGTCGTGGGCGCCCAAACCGTCAGGGATTGCACCCGGCGACGAGATCCGCGCCGTCGACGGAGTGCCGACGCGCGGGCTCTCTGCGCTCGGCGTGTACGACGTCGCGACGAGGGTTGCACGCGAACGCGGGTCCGTGGAGATCGTGGCCGCTCGAGGGGGTTCCCCGTTCGAGGCGCGCGAGAACTTCGTTCCCTTGGGCAACTGGTGGCTGGGCACCCTGACTTTCGCAGTGCTCTTCTCGAGCGGCGCAATCTTGCTGGCGCTCGCTCCCGGATGGCACCTCGCGCGGCGCTACGCCCTCGGGACCTGGTGTTTCGCGGCTCCACGCATGCTCGTGTGGGGAATGGGTCCGCCCGCCCTGACCTTCTTCGAAGCGACCTTCCTCTACGCGGGTTACGGCGTCGGCTCGGTTCTGACGGTCTGGAACAGCCAGGACTTCGCGGCCCGCGCGGCATTCGGCCCGAGGTGGCAACGGGTGTTCGCGCTCGTACCCGGTGTGCTCTTCGGAGTCACCTATTGGTTCAAGTATTTCTCGACGAACCCTTCGTCGCGACCCGGCAACCACGCCCTCGCTGCGGCGATCGCGTCGCTGGCGCTCGTCGCGATCTTCGAGTTCACGCGCACCTACCTTCGCGCGGCGCCGCTCGAACGCCGACAGATCCGCTGGGTCGTCCTCGGCTTCTACGTCGCCCTGCTCGGCACGGTCGCTACCACGGTCCTCCTCAGCTACGTGGGTGCGCCGGAGTGGGTCCGCGGCGTCGCCGCAGCTCCGCTGCTCGCGCTCCCGCTCGGGATGACGGTCTCCGTCGTCGGCCAGCGCTGGCTCGACGTCGATCGGCTGGTCAGCGCCAGCGCGTCGTACACGATCGTGGGCATCTGCGCGGTCGGAGGTGCGCTCGCGCTGGCGCCACGCCTTGCGAGCTCGGCTGCGCCGGCGCTGGGGATCGATCCGGCTGTCGTGCAGTGGCTCTTCACGTTGACGCTCGTGCTCGCGGCCGTGCCCGCGCATCTCTACCTGCGACCGCGGCTCGATCGGCGCATGTTCGCGGAGCGACACGCGCGCATGTCGGGCTTCGTGAAGCTCCTCGACGAGCTTGGCCGTTGCTCCGGAGTGGAGGCGATCTGGCGGCTGGCCTCGGAGCGGATCGACGAGCTGCTCGAGCCGGAGTCGCTGGTCGTCTACGCTCGCGAAGGCGACCGCTTCGTTCCGCGCTTCTCCCGTGGGGATCCAGCGCCGCAGGCCTACGCCGCGGATTCGCTGCTCGTGCGCGCGCTCGAGCGGCGCACGCGACCGCTTGCTCCCGACTCCCGCGAGCTCGATCCGTTCGATCGCGCCGCGCTCGAAACGCTTCGCGTCGCACTGGTCGTCCCGATGCGCAGGGAGGAAGGAGTCGTCGCGTTTGCATGCCTGGGCCGCAAACGCTCGGGCGACATCTACACACCCGAGGAATCGAGCCGGCTGGCTGCGCTCGCGGCCCGCTGTGCCGAGCTCGCGAGCCCGCTGCCCGAGTCGCGCGCCTCTCAGCCGCACGTGTTTCGGCTGGAGGGCGAGCTGTGGACGATCGCGAGCGGCGGCAAACAGTGCCATCTGCGCGACATGCGCGGCCTGCACTATCTGGCGGTGCTCCTGCGCGAGCCCGGCCGCGAGTTCGCCGTCGCGGACCTGGTCCAGGCGGTGAGCGGTCGTCCGGGCGGCAGCGCGCCGGACCCGGAGCTCCGAACCGCCCGCGGCCTCGGCGACGCCGGGCCCGTTCTCGATCGCCAGGCGCTCGTCGCATATCGGGAGCGCGTCGCTTCGCTGGACGCCGAGCTCGCCGATGCGGAACGCTGCGCGGACCTCGGTCGCCTGGAGCGCGCTTCGGCCGAGCGCGAGGCCCTGCTCGCCGAGCTCGAGTCGGCGAGTCGCGGTAAGCGTGTCTCCTCGGACTCCGAGCGAGCGCGCACCGCGGTGACCAAAGCGATCAAGGCCGCCCTCGAGAGAATCTCCGAGCTCCACCCGGAGCTCGGCGCACACCTGTCGGCGACCGTGCGCCGCGGCTACGCGTGCGCCTACGAGCCGGACCCGCGCGTTCCCATCGAATGGGAGGTCTGATCTAGCGCCGGCACAATTGTGCCGCGCTTTTTCACGCCTCCTCACGCGAGGAGGCAACCATGGGGAAGATTCGATCTCGGTGGATCTGGCTCGCGGGTCTGGTCCTTGCGCTCGCGGCACCGACACGACAGGCGGCATCGGTCGACTTGCTGGTGTCGAACGCGGGGTCCGGCCAGATCTCGCAGATCGACGGCGCGACCGGTCTACCCGAAGGCATCTTCGCGCTCGGAGGGGCCGATGGGCTCTTCGTGGCCGCGGGTCTCCGGCTCGGAACTGACGGCCGGCTGTACGTGGGCAGCAACGGCAGCGTGTACCGCTTCGACGCTTCGACGGGCGCGTTCATCGACAAGCTCGAAACCGGTCTGCCAGGAACCGGGTACTTCCTCGCGCTCTCGGCGGACGGCTCGCTGTTCACCAACGCATTCTATGGGAATCAGGTGGTTCGCTTCGACGGCGCCACCTGGGCACGCAGCTACATCGGCGGACCTCCGCTCGTCCCGACCGGCCTCGACATCGGACCGGACGGCAACCTGTATGTCGGGGACTTTGCGGGCAATCAAGTGGTGCGCTTCAACCCGACGACGGGCGCCCCGCTCGGCGTGTTCGCGACGGTCCCGATTCCCGGGTCGGCGGGCGCGGCCGGCGCGACTCGCTTCGGTCCCGACGGAAGGCTGTACGTCGCGCTCTTCAATGGCGGCGACATCGTCCGGTTCGAAGGCACGACCGGTGCGTACCTCGGCTCGTTCATCCCACCGGGCGATCCGCATCCCACGAACCCTTCCCATCTCGCCTGGGGCCCGGACGGCAATCTCTACGTCGCCTCGAGCGGGTCCGGCGAGGTGATGCGCTACGACGGGACCACCGGCGCATTCCTCGGCGTGTTTGCTTCGCCACCCGAGGTCCCGTGGGGCCTCGAGTTCGTCCCCGACCTGACTCCGCCGATTTCAATTCTGCCCCCGATCGACACGCCCTCCGGACCCGTTCAGGGATTCCTCGCGCGCGGAGCGCGGCAATACAAGGGAATTCCGTACGCGGAAGCGCCGACGGGCGAACGGCGCTGGAAGCGGCCGGAGCGCAAGGCCCCGTGGTCGACGCCGCTCGTCGCCTTCGGGAATGGTCCGGCGTGTCCGCAGCTCTCGCTCTCGGACTCGGCCTTCTTCGGCAACGAAGACTGTTTGAGGCTCGCGATCTGGCGGCCCGACGCTCCGCCGGCAACCCCGCTGCCGGTGCTCTTCTTCATCCATGGCGGCGGGTTCGTCGTCGGATCCGCAGGCGGGGGCCCGATCGACGGCACCAACTTCGCGCGCGAGCAGAACGTGATCGTCGTCGAGCCGCAGTACCGGCTCGGCGCGCTCGGTTTCCTCGGACTGCCCGAGCTCGCCGCCGAAGATCCGGACGGATCGACCGGAAACTACGGGTTCATGGATCAGCTCGAGGCGCTTCGCTGGGTGCGCGACAACATCGCGGCATTCGGCGGGGATCCGAACCAGATCACGATCGCGGGTCAATCGGCCGGCGGCATGTCGGTGTGTGTGCTCATGGCGTCGCCGCTCTCCGACGGCCTGTTCCGCGCTGGCATCATGCAGAGCAGCCCTGGCTGTGCATACGCGCAGCCGCTCACGCTTCCGCCGGCGAGCCCCGTGCGGAACGATCCGTTCCCCGGCGCGACGGTCTACGACCGCAGCAACCAGGTAGCCGCGAACGCGCTTGTCGCCAATCCAGGCTGCTCTGGTTCCACGCTGAGCTGCCTCCGCGCGCTGCCGGCTGCGGAGCTGGTGAAGGCGTACGATGCGCTGCCGCACACCATCGAGGGCTCCGCGCCAGCGGGTCCGGCCATCGACGGCTACGTGATCGCCGAGAAGCCGATCGCGCTGCTGCGCCAGGGCGCGGCAGATCACCGTCCGCTCGTGGTCGGCAGCGTCGCCAACGAGTCGACGTACTTCACGCAGGGACTCGAGATCCTCGTGCCGAACTCCGCGGCCTACGAGTCGTTCGTGCGCACGCGGTTGGGCAACACGCGCGCCGACGCCCTGCTTCCGCTCTACCCCGCCGCGAGCTATCCGTCACCCGCGGAGGCGCTCCGCACGTTGATCGAGGAAGCAGGCTTCGCCGTGGGTCCCAGCCTCGATGTCGCCGACGCGATCGCCGCGGGCGGCAGTCCCGCCTGGGTGTACTACCTCACGTTCCAACCGACCTATCTGCCCACGTCGACTCAGTCGAGCCTGCGCACGTTTCACGGGCTTGACCTCTACTACGTCTTCGGCACCTACGGACGACTGAACGCCGACTACGGCATTGCGACCGATGGCGACGACGCCGCGCTCTCCATCTCGATGCAGGACGCATGGGGCTCGCTCGTGAAGACGGGCGTGCCGACGACGGTTCCCGCCTGGCCGGTGTACGCGCCGGCAACGCCGGGCGATCTCGCGAGCGTCTCGGTGCTGAACTTCGACGTGCCCAACTCGACCATCGCCGGGAACCTGTACCGCTCCGGCCGCTACGCCGCGCTCCTGCCGGTTGTGAACTTCCTCGACGCGGATCGCGACATGGCGACATACGAAAAAGACAACTGCCCGACGCTCGCGAACACCAACCAGTCCGACACCGAGAGCGATCTCGTCGGCGACGTCTGCGACAACTGCCGCAACGTCGCGAACCCGCGCGTCGCCGCCGACTTCCTCACCACCAACCCGTGGGCCACGCTCACCGGCGGCCAGCGCGACGACGACCACGACGGCTACGGCAACAAGTGCGACGCGAAGTTCCCGGGCGTCACGGGTGCGCTCGTCGGCTCCGGGGATCTCGCGCAGTTCCGGCCGTCCAACGGCAGGAACCGCACGCTCGACACCTGCGGCACCACCGGCACGCGTCCCTGCGCGATCTTCGACCTGGACGAGTCGTCGCTCCTGATCGGCTCACCGGACCTGAGTCAGTACCGGCTCCTGAACGGAAAGGCGCCGGGGCCGAAGTGCGCGACCTGTCCGCTGACGTGCACCGCAGGTGCGAGCGGGACTTGCGGAGCGATCCCGTGAGCTGAGCTCACCCAGGGGAACGACCGGGGCGTCGCGCCTAGTGGAGCTTCGCCCCGATCGGCAGGAAGCCCGCGTCGTGCAGGAGCTGCTGCCCCGTCGGGCCGAGCGCGAGGGCACGGAACGCCTCGGCGCCGCGCGGCTCCTGCGGCTCGCGCGCGCTCGAGATCGAGTAGAGCGCGGGCGTGTTCTCCGCTTCGGGAATCTCGACGCGCTCCACGGCGTTGCTGGCGTCGGCGAAGCTCGTCACGTAGACGATGCCCGCGTCGGCTTCGCCTGCGGCGATCTTCTCCAGCACGCCGTCGGCGGTCGTGGCTTCGACCGCCGGCGTCGGCGCGAGCTTCAGGTGCGAGAGCACCCAGCGGCTGTGGCGACCGATCGACGACGAGCGCGCGCCGAGCGCCAGGCGCAGGTCCGCGCGACCGAAGTCGGCGAGCCCCTTCACCTGCTTCGGATTCCCTTTGGCGACGACGATCGCGACGCGGTTGCGCGCGAGCTCGGCGGGGCTGCCCACGGCGGTGTGGCCCGCGGAGACGATGCGCGCCATCACCGAGCTGTCGCCGACCGCGATCACGTCGCACTTCTCGCCGGCGTTCATCGCGTTCAGGAGCTGCGTGCCGCCGTCGAAGTGAAGCGTGATCCTGGCGCCGGGGTGGTCCTGCTCGTAGCGCGCGGCGATCGCTTCGAACGGCCGGCGCAGCGAGGCGGTCGCGCAGACCGTGAACGCGTGCGGGCCGGAGGGCGCGGTGGCAGCCGGAGACGACGGCGCGGTCTCCGCCTCTTGAACCGGCGCGTCGCACGCGAGGGCCGCGACGAGCAGCGCGGCGGCGATCGAGCGCGGGATCAGGGCCTTCACTTCGCCACCCCTCAGAAATCGAACGTCTGTCCGACGAGCTTCTCCGAGAGTGTCCACAGCTTCGCCGCGATCTGCGGATCGAGCGCGTGCGCGGCGACGCCGGAAGCGTCGGTATCGGCGCGCATCGGCTCGGCGATGCGCACGTCCTCGAGATAACGTCCGCCGACGCCGTCGAGCTCGGGCGAGACGGCGGCCCAGACCTGCGTCGCGGCGCCGTGCGAGACCGGCTTCCACTTCATCGGCCCCGCCGACGCCGCGCGGTCGGTCATCTCCTTCAGCGTCTCGGCGGTCAGGTGGCGGCCGAGCGCCGTCATGATCACGCCGGGGTGAACCGAGTTCGCGCGCACGCCGCGCGCGCGCAGGCGGCGGTCGAGCGCGACGGCGAAGAGCGCGTTGGCCGACTTCGCGCGGCCGTAGGCGACCCACGGGCTGTACTCGCCGCGCTCGAAGTTCGGATCGTCGAGATCCACGCCGGCGATCCGGTGGCCGCCCGAGCTCACGCTGACGACGCGCGACGGCGCGCCTGCGAGGAGCTTCGGCACGAGCAGCGCGGTGAGCAGGAAGTGACCGAGGTGGTTCGTGCCGAACTGCAGCTCGAAGCCGTCGGCGGTGCGGCCGCGCGGGCAGGCCATGATGCCGGCGTTGTTCACCAGGACGTTCAGCGCCGCGTGGCGTGCGTCGAACCAGGCGGCGAACTCGCGCACGCTCGCGAGCGACGCGAGGTCGAGCCGGCCGAGCTCGATCTTCGTCCCGGCGAGCGCCTCGCGCGCCTTCTCGATGTCGCGGACTCCGCCGACCACCGTCGCGCCGGCGTTCGCCAGCACGCGCGCGGTCTCGACGCCGAGGCCGCTCGAGACGCCCGTCACCAGGATCGTCCTGCCGCGCAGGTCGAGACCCGCGACGACCTCTTCGGCGCTGCGGTGCTCCGTCATCGGTCGAGAACCTGCTCGCGCTCCGCGGCGCGGAACTCGGCGCGCAGGCGCTCGAAGTCAGCCAGTGTGAACGGCTTGTACTCCGTGTCGCCGCGTTCGCGGAAGTAGAGCGGATCGGAGATGCGGCGCGGATCGAAGTGGACCTTCTTGAGATTCCGGATCAGCACCTTCTGCGTGCCCGTGTACTCGAAGTCGTCGACGATGCGCACGAAGTCCGGGAACCACTTGCGGTCCATTCCGCCCTCGCTGATCTGGCGCTCGCAGAACGCGAAGAAGCCCTTCGGGTCGAAGCGCGTGCCCTCGCGCATCTTCAGCGCCGCCATCACCAGCTCGTCCGACACCGCGCACGGCACGCCGTACGCGGCGGCGAGCGGAACGTCCGGGTGCTCGCCGAGCAGCCGCGCGACCTGCAGCGCGGAGAAGTTCTCGCCATCCTTGCGGATCCAGTCGTCCGTGCGGCCGTCGAAGAACAGGTAGCGCTTGCCGTTGCGCACGAGCACGTGGCCGAGATCTCCCGAGTGGTACACGCCGTCGCGATACTTCGACGTGTTCGCCTCGGGGTTGTCGAAGTAGCCCTGGAAGAGGCCCGTCTCGGGCGCGCAGCGGCAGATCTCGCCGACCGCGGCGTCGTAGTTCGTGATCTTGCCCTCGGCGTCGAGCTCCGCGGGCACGCGCTCGACGCCGCGCTCGTCCAGGATCTTCACGTTCGGATCCGTGATCTCGCCGACGCTGCCGCGCGGATCGCCCATGCGCCGGAACGTGCTGATTGCCGCTTCGGTCGAGCCGTACAGCTCGAACATGTCGTCGAGGCCCATCCACGCGACGAACTTGTCGATGTCGACGGGCGACGCGCCGTTGCCGATCGCGAAGCGCAGCTTGTTCCTCGGGTTCTCGGTGACCTCGCGGCGGATGCGCGCGGGATCGCCGTCGCACGCCTTCTCGATCGCCGCCAGCACGTAGTGCACCGGCTCGCCCACGTAGTTCCAGCAGGTCACGCCGTACTCGAGCACGTCGGGCACGAAGCGGCTGCCGCTGAAGCGCTCACGCAGGCCCATGCTCCCGCCCACCCAGAAGCACGGCATCATGCCGACGAAGAGCGAGTTCGAGTGGAAGAGCGGCATGCACGCGTAGCCGACGTCGTCGCGGTTCATGCCCGTGTTCATCGACACGCCGACGCCCGTGGCGCACAGCTTGAAGTGGTTGTTGTTGATGCCCTTGGGCAGGCCGGTGGTGCCCGACGTGTAGATCACCATCAGGTTGGTCTGCGGGGTGACGTTCACGTCGGGGTAGGGCAGCGATTTCGACGCGGGCCCGTGCTCGCGCTCGAGCGCGGTGCGAAGCTCGGAGAGCGTGACGATGTTCTCGCCCGCGACGCTGCGCAGATCCGCGCGCACGCGCTCGACTTCCGGCATGAGCTTGTCGT
>CAZMKX010000112.1:0-8667 GCA_964566375.1 uncultured Myxococcales bacterium | reverse complement strand
GCGACATCGTGGCGCGGCTCGGCGGCGACGACTTCGCGGTCCTGCTCACGAGCCTCTCCAGCCGCGAAGACGCGATCCTCGTCGCCCGCAAGATCCAGGAGAGCGTCTCGCGCCCGCACGAGGCGGCCTGTGGAGAGCTCTACGTCACGCCGAGCATCGGCGTCGCGGTGTTTCCCGACGACGGCCAGACGCCCGATGCCCTGCTACGCAGCGCGGACGTGGCGCTGCACCGCGTGAAGGAGAACGGCCGCGGTCAATTCCAGTTCTACTCCTCGGAGATGAAAGCGGGCTCGCTCGAGCGGATGAGGCTCGAGGTTCTGCTCCGCGAAGCGATCGAGCGCCGCCAGCTCACTCTCTACTACCAGCCGCAGATCGACCTCGAGAAGCGCGCGCTGATCGGCTGCGAGGCGCTCCTGCGCTGGATCCATCCCGAGCACGGCATGATCTCGCCGGCGCTGTTCATTCCGATCGCCGAGGAGGCGGGTCTGATCGGCTCGATCGGCGAGTGGGTGCTGCGCGAGGCGTGCGCGCAGAAGATGCGCTGGGAGGCCGCGGGCCTCGGCGCGTTCCCGATCGCGGTGAACGTGTCGCGCCGCCAGTTCCGCGGTCGCGAGTTCGAGGGCCAGGTGGCGGCGGTGCTGCGCGCGACCGGGCTCGCTCCGGACCACCTCGAGGTCGAGATCACCGAGAACGCGCTGATGGACGACGTGAAGCAGACGCTCGGCACGCTGCGCTGCCTGCGCCGGATGGGCATCGGCCTGTCGATCGACGACTTCGGAACCGGCTACTCGAGCCTGTCCGTGCTCGGCCAGTTCCCCGCCAACCGGCTGAAGATCGACCAGGCCTTCGTCCGGAACATCGCGCGCGAGCCCACGCGCGCCGCGATCACGCGCGCGGTGATGGCGGTCGCGGGCGAGCTCGGCCTCGACGTGGTCGCGGAGGGCGTCGAGACGGCCGAGGAGCGCGACTTCCTCGCGGACCTCGGCTGCCAGCGGATGCAGGGGTATCTGTTCGGGCGGCCGGTGGACGCCGAGGAGTTCGCAGCGACCTGGGTCGACGGCGGCGAGCTGCCGGACTAGGCAGGCGGGCGCAGAGCCCGGCGCATCTCCTCGCGGTACGCGGCCATGTCGACCACGCGGCTCTCGAGTCGCGCGCGTTCGGCCGCGAAGCCCATCCAGTGGCTCTCCAGTGCGCTGCGACCGCTTGCGCGCACGCGCTCGGGAGCCTCTCGGGCGACGACCTCGCAGAAGTCGTCGAGCAGCCCCTGGTCCCCGCCGGAGTGTCCGAAGGCGGAGGCCTCGATGCGGATCTCCTCGCGTTCGCTCGAACCGTGACGCGAGATCTCGATCCGTCCCTGCTGCAGCACCCCGCGCAGCTCTCCGGCGCTGCCCGAGATCCGCGCCGTGCGCACCTCGTCTGACGCCGTACCGTGTACCCCGAGGGTGGCGGTGAGCCCGCTCTCGAACTCGACCGCGACGACCTGGTGGTCCACGACGTCGTTGTCGCAGCGAAAGACGCAGCGGCCGTAGTCGCCCGTCTCGAGCGCGGCCTTGCGGGCGGGCCGCGACGGGTCGGGTCCGAGATCGCTCCAGGGCCAGTGCCGCGCGACGCGGTCCTCGGGCCCCAGGTAGAAGCGCTCCGCGTCCCACGCGCAGCCCGCCTGAACCGGGCACGCGGCGCTGCAGCGCTCCGGCGCGCCCGCCGGCGCGAGCGCCGCGCGGTAGACGCCGAGCGAGCCGAACGACGCGACGCGCGATGCGGGGCTCGCGGCGAGCCAGGAGAGCAGGTCGAGATCGTGACAGCTCTTCGCCAGGATGAACGGCGCCGCGAGTGCGCGCTTGCGGAACTTCCCGCGAACGTACGAGTGGGCCATGTGCCAGTACGAGACGTGCTCGCGCAGGTCGATCATCGTCACGCGCCCCACGCGTCCCGCCGACACGAGCTCGTGTAGCTTCGCGTAGAAGGCCGTGTAGCGGAGCACGTGGCCGATCTGCAGGATCCGGCCTGCCCGCTCGGCGGCTTCGGTGACGCGCAGGCAGTCGACGGGGTCGGGCGCGATCGGCTTCTCGAGCAGGAGGTGGTAGCCCCGTTCGAGCGCCGCGAGTGCCGGCTCGACGTGCTCCGTGTCGCCGGTGGCGACGATCGCCGCGTGCGCCTCGGGCCGCGCGGCGAAGAGCGTGCGGGAGTCGGCGAAGACGCGCGCGGCCGGCAGTCCGTGCTCCGCCGCGGTCGCGAGCCGACGGTCCTCGCGCGGCTCGGCGAGCGCGACCACGCGCATGCGCTCCGGATGGCGCCGCGCGTACGCCCCGAACACGGCGCGTCCGCGGTTTCCGGCGCCGACCAGGACGACGTCGATCCGCTTCAACCTGCGACTCCCTCTCGCGTCTGGCGCGCGATTCTACCGTGTCAGGGTACGATGGAGCCGTGCAGGCCCCACTGCGTCCCGTTCTGATCGCGCTGATCGCACTGTCCGCCTGTTCGCGCGCGCTCGCGCCCGCCGATTTTCCCGCCGACGCCTGGGTCGTGGAGCGCCGCGGGCCGGGCGAGGTGGAGATCGTCTGGAACGGCGCGGGAGAGGCGCCGCGCGCACGCGTCTTCGTGCACGAGCAGCCGTCGGACCACGCCGGCGGCGCCGCCGCGGCCGAGGTCGTGAACGGTCGCGCGAGGCTGCGCGATCTGCCCGCCGGCGCGCGGCCGTACTTCGCGCTCGTCCGCCCGGGCGAGTCCCGGGGCACGATCGTCGCAGAGCGCGTGCTGCCACTCGAGGGTGCGCACAACTTTCGCGACCTCGGCGGATACGCGACCGCCGACGGACGCCACGTGCGCTGGGGTCGCGTGTTCCGCTCCGACGACATCTCGAAGCTCACGGACACCGATCTCGACTATCTCGGCCGGCTCAAGCTCCGGCTGGTCTGCGACTTCCGCAGCGACGCCGAGCGCGCCGATTCGCCCGATCGGCTCCCGTCGCCCGCGCCGGAGACCGCTGCGCTGTCGATCGCGGACGCGACCCTCGATCCGATCGAGCTGCGCGAGCGCATCCTCTCGGGCGATCTCGGCGATCTCGACTTCGCGCAGATGCTGGCCGACGGAAATCGGAGCTTCGCTTCGAGCGCCGCGCCGCAGTACCGGGCGATGTTCGACCGGCTCGATGCGGCGGAGGGCGCGCCCGTGCTGCTCCACTGCACCGCGGGCAAGGATCGCACCGGGTTCGGATCGGCGCTGATCCTGCTCGCGCTCGGCGTACCCGAGCAGACCGTCTACGACGACTATCTGCTCACGAACGCGACCACGGCCTCGCGCACGGAGCGTGTGCTCTGGCTGATCCGGCTGCGCTCGTTCGGCCGAGCGGACGTGTCGCGAATCCGGCCGATCTTCGAAGCGCGGCGCGAGTACCTCCGGGCCGGACTCGACGAGGTGCGTCGCGACTTCGGCGACTTCGATGCCTATCTCGCCGACGCGCTCGGAGTCGATGCCGCGAAACGGGACGCGCTTCGGACATCGCTACTGGACTGAGCTCACCGTGCTCGCGATCACGAGCTGCGCCGCGAAGTAGAGAGGGAGACCCCACAGACTGTTCTCGAAGCCCGGCGAGACGAAGCGCGCGCGCGCGACGGCGAGATCCGACAGGTAGAACATGGCCGCGCCGACGAAGATCCGTGGATCCGCCGGCGACGCGCCCGCGGCGGCGACGAGCATCGCGGAGATGATTCCCATGTACGCGTGCACGGGCGCCCGCATGTCGGCGGGCAGGTGCGGCCGGAGCCAGGGCAGGATTCGCACGAGGACGATCGCCGCGAGCGCGGCGCAAACGATTGCGCGCGAGGCGCTCTCGAAGCGCAGGGCGAATGCGACCAGGAATGCGACGTGGCCGAGGCCGAAGGCGGCGATTCCGGCCTGGAAGACGCGCGGCCGTTCGCGCGGGATCAGGAGGACGTCCCCGCAGAACGAGAGCACGAGGCCGACGAGTACGACCCCGCCGTAGCGCGACGCGAGCGCGCCCCACGCGACCGACGCAGCGACGAAGCAGACGGCGGCCGCGGGCTTCGCGAGCCAGACACCGACGCGCGAAGCGCGGTACTCTGCAAACAGCAGCGCCGCGACGCACGCGGTCATTCCGAAGACGAAGAACACCGCCGCACTCTAGCAGCGCCCAGGAGCGAACGTGATCGATCTCTACACCGCAGCGACGCCGAACGGCTGGAAGATCTCGATCGCACTCGAGGAGCTCGGCCTGCCGTATCAGGTGCACCCGATCCGGCTCGAGAAGCTCGAGCAGAAGGAGCCGTGGTTCACCGCGCTGAACCCCAACGGGCGCATTCCCGCGATCGTCGACCGCTCGAACGGAGACTTCGCCGTCTTCGAGTCGGGTGCGATCCTGATCTATCTGGCGGACAAGACCGGCCGGCTCCTGCCGTTGGAGCCCAAGGCGCGCTCGGTCGCGCTGCAGTGGCTGATGTTTCAGATGAGCGGTGTCGGCCCGATGCAGGGGCAGGCGAACGTGTTCTTCCGCTACACGCCCGAGAAGATCCAGTACGCCATCGACCGCTACCAGAACGAGACGAAGCGGCTGTACACCGTCCTCGATGTCCGCCTGCGCGACCACGAGTTCCTCGCGGGCGCCTACTCGATCGCCGACATCGCGACCTGGCCGTGGGTTTCGATCCACGCCTGGGCGGGTGTCGAGATCGGTGATCTGCCGAACCTCTCGCGCTGGCTCGAGACGGTCGGCAAGCGACCCGCCGTGCAGAAGGGGCGCGCCGTGCCGGCACCCGTCGACACCACGACGCGCGCCGAGGACCGGCAGAAGGCCGGCGCGCGCATGCTCGTCTGAGCCTGCCGGCCTGCTGCGCACGCGCTGCGCGGCACATGCACATCACTTGCGCACCCGTGTCGTAGCGTCCCGGCCGGCTCAATCCGGCGCCGCGCGGCGTCGAGAAGATCTCCGGCGCTCCCCCGGCGCCCGGAGATCCCCCCATGTATCGTCGCTGGCTCGCGCTCGTCGCGAGCACCGCGCTGCTTCCGGCCTGCGCGAACCACGTTCGCTACACGAGCGACTCGTTCGAGCGCTCGAAGCGCGAGCTCGTGCACGCCGAGGCAGTGGTCGAGCCGACGACCTCGATCTTGAAGCAGCCCGATGCCGAGCTCGCGCTGGCGGTCGACGAGACCGTGGTCGTCCACAAGCTCCGCGTGCACGTGCGCTACGACGAGTACACGCCCTATCGCTCCGGCTACGAGATCTGGGAGATCCCCGTCGGCGCGCTCTGCATGCCCGCGCTGCTCGTGCTTCGCGCGACGGACGTACTGGGCTTCCGGTTCGTGACCGACGCGACTCTCGACGAGTTCTCCGATTTCACGTTCAGTGCGTTCAACCCGCTCCTGAACCTGGAGTCGGAGACGCGCTTGCGGCGCAACGAGCTCTCGCGCGAGAACGAGGAGCTCGACCGCGACGTCGTGCGCGGCCTGCGACCGCTGGCGGGAGCCCCGGTCGAGCTCGCGCTCGACGCGCGTACACCACAGCGGTTCAAGACGGACGCGCGCGGCCGCTTGCACGTGGACCTGCTCGGGCTGGCACCCGACGCGATCGCCGGTCGGCCGCGGCTTCTGCGCGTGTCGGTCGAGGGCGAGGGCAAGCGCGAGCCCCGCGTGCTCGAGGTTCCGATCTCGCACACGCTCTCGGGCCGGCTCGCGCAGGCGGTCTCGGTCCGGCGCCGGGCGCGGGCACCGGGCACTCCGCCCGAGGGCATCGCGCGCGCGCTCGCCGAGCTGGACGCGCTCGGCTTCTCCGCCAGCGCGCTCTCGATCGAGCGCGAGCTGCGTGCGCGCGAGGACGCGAACGGGGCGTGGCTCGCACGCCTGGACGCTGCGCTGCGCCCCTGAGCCGCGTCGCCGTTGCCAGGCTTCATGTATGATCCGCGCGTGGCACGCGCGGCGAGCAACGGGATCGAGCTCGAGTACGAGGTGATCGGCAGCCCGGCGGATCCGCCGCTTCTGCTCATCATGGGACTGGGAGGGCAGCTGCTCGCCTGGGACGACGAGTTCGTTCTTGCGCTCGCGCGGCGCGGGCACTTCGTGATCCGCTACGACAATCGAGACGTCGGCCTGTCGACGCGGCTCGACCACGCGCCGGCACCGCCGCTCGCGGAGCTGATGGCGCGGCGTGCGGCCGGGGGGAGCCTCGAGGTCCCGTACCGCCTGGACGACATGGCGGACGACGCCGCGGGCCTGCTCGACCACCTCGAGATCGATTCGGCGCACGTGGTCGGCGCGTCGATGGGCGGAATGATCGCGCAGACTCTCGCGCTCCGGCACCCGCGGCGCGTGCGCACGCTGATCTCGATCATGTCGTCGACGGGGAGCCCGGATCTGCCGCCGGCGAAGCCCGAAGCACTCGCCCGGCTGATGACGCCCGCACCCGCGGAGCGCGCGCGCTACATCGAGCACGTCGTCGCCTCGCAAGACGTGATGTCGGGTTCGGGCTTCCCGCACGACCCGGAGGGCACACGCCGCGCGGCGGGCCGCGCTTTCGACCGCGCGTTCTATCCCGCCGGCGTGGCCCGGCAGATCGCGGCGATCCTCTCTTCGGGGAGTCGCAAGGAAGCTCTCGCGACCGTGCGCGTGCCGACGCTCGTGGTGCATGGGCTCGAGGATCCGCTGGTGCCGGTAGAAGGCGGAGTCGACACGCACGAGGCGATCGACGGAAGCGAGCTGCTCTTGATCAACGGGCTCGGCCACAACCTTCCGCGAAGCGTCTGGCCGACCCTCCTCGATGCGATCCAGAAGCACGTCTCGCTCGCGATCTGAGCTCGAGCCAGGGAAGGGAACGAAATGGGTGCGGAGCTGCTCGGCTGGTTCGCGTTCGCGGCCGCAGTGATCGGCGCGGGGCTGCTGTTCCAGCGCATGCGGTCCGCCGAAGCGTCGGCGCGCGCCGCGCGCGTCGAGCTCGAGGCGTCCGCGGCCGAGCTTGCGGCCGTACACAAGCGCGTGGAGCAGGGGCGGGCGGATCTGCGTGCACGCGGAGAGGAGCTCGCGGAGCTGCGCAAGAAGTACGAGAAGATCAAGAAGCGCGCCGGCGAGTCGCTGGAGGAGGAGAAGACCCTCCCCGCGCGGATCCGCCTGCTCGAGGCCGATCTCGCCTCCGAGAAGGCCGATGCACGTGCGGCCCGCGACGAGATCGTGCGGCTGCACGCCGAGATCGAGACGGCCGGCGTCGAGCTCGCGCGCGAGCGGGCGCGCGCCAGCACGCTCGTGCCGCCGTCGAGCACGGACGAGGTCGACGGACTGCGAGGCCGCGTCGCCGAGCTCGAAGCGAAGACGGGCAGGCTCGCGGCGGACCTCGAAGCCGCACGACACGACACGTCGAAGTACAAGGGCCGCTGGGAGACCCTCGAGAAGGCGTACGTCATCCTGCGCGGCGAGCTCGAGCTCAAGAAGGACGAGACGCGCAACCAGCGCGTCGAGCTCGAGCGGCTGCGCACGCTCGAGGTGATCCTGACGGCGCCCGAGCCCGACTCGCGAACCTAGCGCCCGTCCGCGTTCCTCCGCTCGATCCGGCGCTGCAGCCGGCGGAAGCCCAGCGCCGACAGCCCCGACATCGCGGCCGACGCCAGCATCAGCCCGTCGCCCATTCCCGACCAGGCCGGGAGGTCGAAGCCGAGCCAGGGAACCTCGCGCGCCGACCAGCCCAGGTACAGCGCCATGCCGAGAAACGGCGCAAACGCGCCGCGGATCCCCGTCAGCGTCACGTGCACGCCCATGTAGACGCCCGCGCGCTCGCTCGGCGCGAAGTCGTTGTGGCCGATGTTCCAGGCGAGCCCGCCGCCGCTGCGCGCGGCGCCCATCACGATTCGCGCGAGTGCGATCGTCTCGAGTGAGTGCAGCGCGGCGCCGCCCCAGAGCAGAACCTGCGAGACGGCGAACGTCCAGGAGTGTACGGCGCGAAACGCCGACACGTGGACGCGGTCGAGATACATCGCCCAGAACGGGATCGTCACGACCGAGAGCGCGAACGGAATCACCATCGTGATTCCGATCGCCTGCGAGTAGCTCGCGCCCATCTCGCGCGAGACCAGGTAGAGGAGCGGCGCCTCGATCATCATGTTCGCGACGCCGAGAACCATCTGCCAGGCGAGGAAGCGCAGGTACAGGCGGTCGTCCCGAAGCACCGAGAACGCGCTCGGAACGCCGGCATCGCTCGCCGCCGTCTCGCGCTCGAGCGCGAGGTGGCCCGCCTCGCCGGCGAGCGGAACGCGTGAGAACGCGATCACGCCCACCGCCGCCAGCGCGGCTCCGAGTGCGTAGACGAGCCGGAAGCTCTCGGGGCTCCGGTCGAGCATCTGGCCGCCCGCCCACGCCGTGCCCGCGATGCAGAGTGTCGAGATGATCCCGAGTCGCGCGGTGACGCGCCCGCGGCTGTCGCGCGGGTAGTTGAGCGTCCAGACCACGCTGCGCAGCGTCACGATTCCGCCCAGCAGGAGCCGCGCGACGACCAGGGCGGCGACGAGAAGCGTCGCTCCCAGGGTGCCCTCGGGAACCAGTGCGACCAGCCCGACGCAGGCCGCGAAGCCCGCCATCAGCGCGCTCGCGAACGGAACGCGGCGGCGACCGTGCGCGATGCGCGCCCAGAACGCGCTCGACAGGTTTCCGAACATCGGCGCGGCGGTCACGAGC
>CAZMKX010000111.1:0-8695 GCA_964566375.1 uncultured Myxococcales bacterium | reverse complement strand
ACACCGTTTGGGGTCTCACGTACCGCATCCTGCACAACCTGTTCACGGTGCTCGGACGCGAGTTCAGACCGGCGGGCTGAGGTCGAGCAGGAAGATGCGCAGCGTCGCGACCGTCTCGACGAGCATCGCGCCGAGCGCGAGCAGCGCGGGGGCGCGCGCACCTTCGCTCCAGAAGCGACGCGCGTAGACGCTCGCGATCACGAAGTTCAGGTACGGCACCCAGACGAGCGCCGTGAAGGCCAGGCCCCAGGCCAGGCTGCGCCGCGCGGCCAGGATCCACAGCCAGAGCCCCGCGGTGACGATCGCGCCGAGGCTCCCGGCGAGCAGAAGCAGATCGAAGGGCCGCGCGCCGAGCTCGGCGAAATAGCCGATCAGGAGCGAGGTCGAGGCGCCGAACGCGAGCACGAGCACCGCCTTCCACGGGTCGGTGAGGTCGTGCGGGCTCGGCGTCACTTCACGCGCTCCTTGAGGCTCGGATCGACGGTCGCGCCGACGCGGAACAGGTCCAGCGGCGAGGTGCGATCGAGGACCTCGTCGGGCGCCTGGCTGCGCGCGCGAGCGAGCTCCCGGATTCCCGTATCGATCCCGCGGACGGCTTTCTCGAGCGCCCGTGGAACGGACTCGCTCTCGGAGAGCGGCAGGTTGTCGGCAATGGCCAGCGAGTTCGCGACGCCCAGGACGTAGCCGAGCAGGTCGGCCGCGCGCGCCGGCTCGAGCTTCGCCAGCGCCTCGCCGAGCAACGTGCCGCGCAGCTGGCGCGGAAGCTGGATGCTCTCGACGAGAGCGGACTCGGCGCTCGGCGGAGCCCAGTCGGAAACGCGTTCGACGGGCAGGGGACGGTAGACGCGCATGGCCTGCTCGCGATCGGGAAAGCCGAGATCCTGAAGGCGGTTCGTGCGCCAGCGCAGCGCGTACTCCTCGCACTCCGACGGGCTCTCGAAGAGCATCCCGTACACCATCCGCCAGTAGAGCGGCTGGGATTCCGAGAACAACGCGTGCGAGATCTCGTGCACGCGGTGCGGCGACGCGTCGGGTGCGGTGCCGAAGTAGACGACACCGTCCGGTGTGAAGTATCCGATCGGCGGGACCTGCTCCTTCGACACCACCGCCACCTCGGTCTCGGCGTGCATGGCCAGGAGCAGGATCTCGAGCTCGATCTCCTCGAGCGCCTTCACCAGCGTCGGTCGCCCCGCCTCGATCAGCGCGTCGAGCCACTCGTGCACGCGCGCGATCTGCAGCTCCGAGCCGTTCCAGCAGTCGAGGTCGAACGCGGCGATGCGCTGCTCGGGCGTCGCGAGCTCGAGCAGCCATGCGGCCTCGGACATGCCGCCGGCGCGCACGGTCTGGACGAGCTCGGCTTCGGGCAGGAGCGGCACGACGTCCTCGGGGCGCTCGACGAGCATCAGGAACTCGCTGCGCGCTTCCAGCCGGAGATCCTGACAGGCGAGCGCCTGCTCCTCGGGAGACATCGCGGCGAGCGCACGCTTCGCCGCCGCTTTGTCGCTTCGCGACAAACGGAGCAGCGCGGTGCCCGAAAGCTCCGCGCCGGGCGTCACCGGATACTCATCCCCCAATGCCGGGAATCGCCTCGCGCACCGCGTCGATCGACTGATCGACGAGGCGGACTTTGAACGCGGAGAGCACCTCGGGCGGAACCTCTTCGAGGTCCTTGGCGTTGCGGCTGGGCAGAATCAGCTCCTTGATGCCCGCGCGATGTGCCGCGAGCACCTTTCCCTTGATACCACCGACGGGCAGAACCTGCCCGCGCAGGGTGATCTCGCCGGTCATCGCGAGGTCGCCTCGGACGGGCTTGCCCGTGAGCAAGCTGGCGAGCGCGGTCACCATCGTGATACCCGCGGAAGGCCCGTCCTTCGGCGTTCCGCCGGCCGGCACGTGCACGTGGATCTTCGTCTTCTCGAAGACGTCCGGCGCGATGCCGAGCTCCTCGGCGTTCGTGCGCACGTAGGAGAGCGCGGCCTCGACGGACTCGCGCATCACGTCGCCCATCTGTCCGGTGATGCTGAGCTCGGGCTTGCCCTCCATCCGGGCGGCCTCGACGAAGACGATGTCGCCGCCGAACGGCGTCCACACCATTCCCGTCGCGACGCCCGGCCGATCGGTTCGCTCGGCGAACTCCGGCGTGAACTGCGCGGGCCCGAGGAGCTTCGCGAGCTCGGCCGTACCGATCACCGGCGCGCGGTCGCCCTCGGCGATCGCGAGCGCGCACTTGCGCACGAGCGACGCCACGCAGCGCTCGAGCGTTCGCACGCCCGCCTCGCGTGTGTAGCCCTCGATCAGGCGCAGCAGAACCTCGTCGGACAGCGTGATCGCGTCCGCCGCGAGCCCGTGCTCCGCGAGCTGGCGCGGCAGGATGTGATCGCGGCCGATCCGGACCTTCTCGGTCGCGGTGTAGCCCGGAAGCTCGATGATCTCCATGCGGTCGAGAAGCGGCGCCGGGATCGTGTCGATGCGGTTCGCGGTTGCGATGAAGAGCGTGCGCGAGAGATCGAACGGCAGCTCCACGTAGTGGTCGGAGAAGGCGTTGTTCTGTTCGGGGTCGAGCACCTCGAGCAACGCCGACGACGGATCGCCGCGGTAGTCCATGCCGACCTTGTCGATCTCGTCGAGGATGAACACCGGATTCCGCGTGCCCGCGGTCTTCAGGTTCTGCAAAACGCGACCGGGCAGCGCGCCGACGTAGGTCCGGCGGTGGCCGCGGATCTCCGCCTCGTCGCGCACGCCGCCGAGCGAGCAGCGCACGAACTTGCGACCCATCGCGCGGGCGATCGACTTGCCGAGTGACGTCTTGCCCACGCCGGGCGGGCCGACGAAGCACAGGATCGGACCCTTCGGATCGGCCACGAGGTGGCGAACCGCGACGTACTCGAGAATGCGTTCCTTCACCTTCTCGAGGTCGTAGTGATCCTCGTCCAGGATCCGACGTGCGTGGGCGAGGTCGAGGTTGTCATCGGTCTCGATCTTCCACGGCAGATCTAGGATCCACTCCACGTACGTGCGAGCGACAGAACGCTCCGGCGAGTGCGTGGGCATGCCCGCCAGGCGGTTGACCTCGCGCTCGGCGACCTCTCGAACGTCTTCGGGAAGATCGGCGGACTCGAGCCGCTCGCGCAGCTCGTCCCCTTCGGCAGCTTGCTCGTCCGACTCACCGAGCTCCGCGCGAATCTTGCGCAGCTGCTCGCGCAGGAGCTTGCGCCGCTCGACGTCGCCGATCTCGCCCGCCGCGCGCTCGGCGAAATCCTTCGACACCTGTGCGATGCGGATCTCGCGCATCAGGTAGCGCATCAGCGTGCGCAGGCGCGCGAGCACGTCCTGCTGCGCGAGCAGGTCGATCTTGTCGGCGAGCGGCATCGTGCCGTTGAACGCGATCACGTCGGCGAGCCGCGCGGGATCGTCGAAGCGATCGAGGATCTGCGCGGCCTCGTCGGGAATGTCGTCGCGCAGGGCGACCAGCTCCTTGCCCAGGCGCTGGACCGTGCGGCGAGCGGCCTCGGCTTCGGGCGTGCGGTCGAGAAGATCCGGAAGGACCTCCGTCTCGGCCTCCTGGTACTGGCCGGCGTCGAAGAGCTCGCGCACGCGCACGCGGGCCAGTCCGACGGCGACGACGGAGAGGCCCGACCCGGTGTCCGCCAGGTGAACGATCTTGGCCAGGGTTCCCACTGGATACAGGTCGTCCAGCCCGGGCTGCTCCGTGTCGGGAGCCCGCTGGGTCGCCACGACGAGGAACCCGCCGCTCCGCGCGGCGTGCTGGACCGCCGCCAGCGAGGTCGGCCGCCCGACCGAGAGCGGAAGCGTCACCCCGGGGAAGATGACGGTGTTGCGGACGGGCAATAGCGGAACGCGGACGGGCACTTCCATCCGTTCGCCGCCGATCTCGATCGTGCTGGTCTGGGGTTCGCTCACTGTGCGGGCAACGCTAGAGCCCGGCCACTCGCGGTCAAATCGCGAGCGGAAAACAGAAAGGGGCCGCTGCCAACGGCAGCGGCCCCTTTCGAGTGGTCCCGCACTCGAGCGATCAGTACTCGAGCTCGTCGTAGTTCAGCGAGTTGATGCAAGGCACGCGCTTGACCAGGTTGATCAGCGAGCCGGCCTGCGAGTAATCCTTGAGCTCGCCCTTGATCACGAAGTTCCGGTCCTTGCCCTGGATGTCGATCTTGCGACGGGCCTGGGTCAGCTCCTCGTCGTTCTCGATCTCCTTGTCGATCTTCGCCATGACCGAAGCGTCCGTGGCGGCGCTGCAGTCCTCGGTCTTGCCGACACGAATGCGGTTGCGGACTTCCTTCACGCCGCGCATTCCCTTGATGATCTCTTCGGCCTTCTTGCTCTGCTCTTCCGTCGCCACGGTTCCGGTCAGCATCATCATCCCGCGCATCGACTTGATGGTGACTTCCATCAGCCCGGGCTCCTTGTACAGGTCCTTGCCGGCCTTGAGCTCGCGCTTGAACTCGGCTTGGCTCTGCGCGGACGCCTGACCCGCGAATGCAACGGCCACGGCGACGGCGAGTGAGAACACGATGCGCAACGACCGATTCATGTGGAATGCCTCCGAAATTGGATCGCCGAAGCCCGCAAATCGGGCCGGGCTTCAAACCGGGCCGTAGCCTATCGGACGCTGCTTGCAGCGGTCAACCACGATCGGCTCGCGCGACGCGGCTCGGAAAGGTCGGACCCGATCAGTACCGGGCGTATTCGATCAGCTTCGAAATCGCCTGTCGCCACGGGCCGTTCCACTGCTCGAGCACGTTCCGCGCCGGGCTCGTGCCGCGTTCCAGAACCGCTTCGAGCGGCTCCAGGTAGATCGACTCGTCCTGACCCGCAGCGTTGCGGACCGCCTGGCGCGCGAGACCCGCGCGAGACAGCGCGACGAGCTCGCGCGCGACGTCGAGAACCTGCGCGTCCGGCGCGCGCGCCTGCAAGCCGTGTCGCGCGACCTCACCATGGAGCGCGTACACCTGCGCGTGCGTCCACGCCTGAACGCGCGCGAGCGCCGCGTCGAGCGCGGCGTCGTCGTAGAGCAAGCCCTTCCAGAATGCGGGCAGCGCACAGACCTGCGCGCCCGGAACGGCGTCGGTGCCGCGCGTCTCGACGACCCGCTTCAGTCGCACCTCCGGGAAGAGCGTGGTGAGGTGGACGTTCCAATCCGCGAGCGTGGCGCGGAACCCGTCGCGGCCGTCCGTCATGAAGTTGCGGAACGTCTGGCCGTGCGCGGGCAGACTGTGGCCGTCGCGCACGATCAGGAACATCGGCACGTCGAGCGCCCATTCCGTGTACGCGCGATACGCCGTGCCGTCGCCGAAGCCGTCGTCGAATGCGAACGGCAGCAGGCTCCAGCGATCGTTGTCGGTCGAGCGCCAGATCCGCGCGCGAAACGACTCGAAGCCGTTTGCTTTGCCCTCGCTGATGCACGAGTTCGCGAAAAGCGCCGACGAGACCGGTGACGCCGCGAGAGCGAGGCGAAGCTTCCTCGCGGCGTCCGCCTCGGACGAGAAATCGAAGTTCGCCTGCACGCCTGCGGTGGCGTGCATCATGTGCAGACCGAGTGTGTCTCGGCGGCCGAGATACTCGCGCATGATCGCGTGGCGTTCGCGCGGCATGCGTGGCAGCTCGGAGACGGGTGCGAGCGGGTGCACGCCGAGGCCGAGCCAGACAATGCCGAGCGGCTGCGAGACGCGATTCACGAGCTCGATGTGGTCGCGGAACTCGCGCATCGTGTCGTGCATGGATGCCAGGGGCACGCCCGAGAGCTCGAGCTGCCCGCCGGGCTCGAGCGTGATGGTGGCGCCGTCGCGCTCGAGCCCGACGAGCTTCCCCGCATCGAGCAGCGGCTTCCAGCCGTACTGACGCGCGATCGTCGCGAGCAGCGCGTGGATGCCGCGCTCACCCTCGTACGGAACGGGGGTGAGCGTGCTCGCGTACAGGCCGAGCTTCTCGTGCTCGGTTCCCACGCGGAACTCCTCGCGCGGCGTTTCGCCATCGCGGAAGAAGTCGACGAGCTGCGCGACGTCCTCGACCGGCCGCTCGTAGCGCGGATCTTCCCGGGTCAGGCTCACGGCTGCGCCCCCGCGCGCGACGCGCCCGCGTACAACTCCGGGTGTAGAAGTCGGACGAACGCGCAGGTCACGGCGTGCGCTCCGTAGTCCGCGCGAGTCAGGGCGCCGCCGCTCAGCCGGCCGATGTTCCCGGCCGCAGTGCCGGGATCCGAAAGCCCGGCCGGCGCACGGTAGAGCGCGTCGAATGCGTCACCGATCGGTGTTCTCGGCCGCGCCGTGGCCTGCGCGACGCACGCCGGCGGGTACTCGAACCCGGACGTGAAACCGATCGCTTCGCGCTCGCCGTCGAGCAGCACGCAGCAGCCGATGTTCACCCAGCCCGTCGCGGTCTCGGGAACCGCGACCAGGCCGTCCTCGATCCCCGCCGCGAGATCGCACGCGCCCGCGCCGAGCGCACCGCGCGCGCGGTTGCGCGCGCCGGCGATGATCTCGCTGAACCCGAGCGGCTGCGGGTCGACGCCGCTCGGCACGTCTGCCGGCTCGATCTCGACGTGTCCGTAGAACGGCGCGAGACCGCGTCGGACCGCCTCGAGCTTGGCGACGTTCCGGCTGCCGACGCGCACGAGAACGCGCGCCGTCAACCGCCCACGGCCTCGCGCACGAGCTGTTCGATTCGGTCCTCGAGCGCCTTCTCGACCTCCGCGCCGCGGAGCGGTGCTTCCGCGCAGGGCCCCTCTTGCTTGCCCCGCTTGAACGGTCCGACGAGACGCACCTTCCCGGGCCCATCGGCGATCGCGACGCAGAGCAGCTCGAGGCGTCCGCGCGATACTCGGAACTGAACGCAGCTCACGTGCTTCTCGTCCGGCTCGACGGGTGAGACCTCGAGGTTGCCGAGATACGGCGCGCCGATCTCCGCCGCGCGCTCGCGAAAGGTCTCGACCGCTTCGAATGCGAGCTCGCGCAGGGTCCGCGCGGCGTCGCGCACGTCGCGGAGTCGGCCGGCCAGCCCTGGATCGCGGGCGGCCAGCTCGTCGGCCAGGCTGCGGAATCTCTGAGTGTCCATGCGTGCAGTGTATTTCATCCGGGCACCTTTCATCCGGGCGGTATACTCGCCCCGCTTTGGGGATCTCGAAGTCGGCGCTGGCAATCGCGGCCGGGCTCGGCGGCTTTGCCGCCGCGCTCTTCGCGGGCCATTCGGGTCTCGCGTGGGTCTGCTTCGCCCTCGCGCTGCTGGTTTTCTGCCTGTCCACCCGACTGTCGCTCAACTGGCAGATTGCAATCGGCACCGTGCTCGGAGTCGGCTTCGGACGCGCGGTCGCGCTCGGTGCCCTCGGGGTCGAAGCCGCCGACGCGATGGGAACCGTCGGCCGGCTCTTCATCGGTCTGCTGAAGATGTTGATCGCGCCGATGATCCTGCTCTCCATCACGCATGGCATCGCGAGCATGGGCGAGGCCCGCGAGCTCGGTCGGCTCGGCTCGCGAACGATCTCCCTCTATCTGCTTACGATGGTCCTGGCGGCGGGAACGGGTCTCGTGCTGGTGAACTGGGTCCAGCCGGGTGTCGGGAGCGACATCGCGACGAGCGAGTTCTTTCGATCGGCGGTGGCCAGCTCCACCCACGGGACGTCGCAGGGCCCGCCGGCGTTCGGCGAGTTCATGCTCGCCACGGTCAGCGACCTGATCTCGAATCCGATCGCGGCATTGGCGGCCGGCAAGATCCTGCCGATCGTGTTGTTCTCGATCCTGCTCGGTGTCGCGCTATTGCAGGTCGGACCGAGCGCGGCACCCGTGGTCGATTTCCTGGGCGGCGCCTCTGCGGCCGTCATGCACATCATCGGCTGGTTCGTGCGTCTCTCACCGGTCGGGATCTTCGCGCTGATCGGCAACCTGCTCGCCACGGTCGGCTTTCGTCCGGTGTTCGAGAATCTCGCCGCGTTCTCGGGCGTGGTGATCTTTGGAACGCTCCTGCATTCGCTCGTGACGCTGCCCGCGATGGCGTGGCTGCTCGGCGGTGTTCACCCGCTGGTGCTCTTTCGCGGCATCCGCGAGGCCCTGATGGTCGCCTTCACGACGAGCTCGAGCACGGCGACGCTTCCGGTGACCACCCGCTGCGTCGAGGACGGGCTGGGCGTTCCGCGCTCCGTCGCGAGCTTCGTCCTGCCGCTCGGCGCGACGGTGAACATGGACGGAACGGCGCTCTACGAGGCGATCGCGGCCGTCTTCGTCGCGTCGATCTACGGCATCCCGCTCGGTCTCGGCGGCCAGCTCGTCGTCTTCGTGGTCGCGATCGCGACGGCGATCGGCGCGCCCGGGATCCCCAGCGCGGGGATGGTGACGATGGTGATCGTGCTCGAAGCCGCGGGGCTTCCCGGCGAGGCGGTCGGCCTTCTGCTCACGATCGACCGTTTCCTCGACACGTTCCGCACCATGGCGAACGTGGAGGGTGATGCGGTGGTCGCCGCGATCGTTGCGCGTCAGCTCCGCTGACGCTCGGAGTTACATCGCAGCGTCGAGAACGACCTCGGGCTCGGCAGCGCGAAGCTCCGCGAGGCGCATGTCCTTCACCTTGTTGAAGCGCGACCGCGCGGACGAAGAGATCGGCTCGCCCATGTCGAGCTTCACCGAGAGCGGATCGAAGAACCGGCCGTTCTTCTGCAGGCGGAAATCGAGGTGCGGTCCGGTCGCGA
>CAZMKX010000110.1:0-8707 GCA_964566375.1 uncultured Myxococcales bacterium | reverse complement strand
CTGGTCGGGCCAGTTCAACTTCGACTTCATGACCTTTCTCGGGCTCTCGGCGATCTGGGTGGCGTGGCGTCACCACTTCACGACGGGTGCGATCGCACTCGGCGTGGTCGCGTTCTTCGGCGGCATGATGTTCCTGGCGCCGTATCTGCTCTGGGCCAGCGCACGGGCGGGTGGCGATCCCGGAGTTCTCCTGCTCGGCGAGGAACGCGCCAGCCACTGACCCCAAGCGATAGAATTCACGGGCGCATGAATGCCCCCCCTGCTGCCGTCGAGGGCCCCGCCCCGACACTCCTTTCGACCGAGTCGCCGCACGAGCTCGTGCTGCGCTGGCTCGTTCCACTGCGATTCCTGGCCGCGGCCGGGCAGGCGGCGGCGCTTCTCTTCGCGGACCTGTTCATGCACGTGGACCTTTCCTACCGCGCGCTGTGGTGGATCCCCGCGGCGACGGTGCTCTCCAACCTGGTGCTCTTGCGGCGCGGCTGGTCTACCGCGCAGGCGCAGCTGCTCGCACCGGCCACACTGATCTTCGACACGTTCCTGTTCACCGCCCTGCTCTACCTGACCGGCGGCCCCGACAACCCGTTCAGCGCGCTCTACACCGTGCACGTCGCGATGGCCGCGATGACCGGGAGCGCGCGGGCGACCTGGCTGGTCGCAGGACTCTCCGCCGCCGGCTACGCCGCCGTTTTCCGCTGGCACGAGACGTACCACTTCTGGCACGGACCGATCGCGGCGGGGATGGACGTCGGCCTGCACGCGGTGGGCATGTGGGTCGCCGTTGCGGTGGTCGCGGTCGTGATCACGTACTTCATCGGCAGCATCACGAACACGCTGCGCGCGCAGGAGGCGAGCTTGCGGCGCGTGGGCGAGCTCGCGGCGCGGAACGCGCGCCTCGCGTCGCTGACGACGCTGGCCGCGGGCGCGGCGCACGAGCTCGGCTCGCCGCTCGGAACGATCGCGGTGATCGCGGGCGAGCTCGCGCGCGAGGCCGAGCGCACGCCGGAGCTCGCGCCGTGGGCCGAGGACGCGCGCCTGCTACGCGCGGAGGTCGATCGCTGTCGGGCGATTCTCGACCGCATGAGCGCGCGCGTCGAGCGCTTCGGAGCCGCGGTGGAGAAGCCACTGCGAGCGGGCGACGTGCGCGGCCTGCTCGGCGTCGAGGCGATCGGCGCCGACGCCGCGCGCCTCGACGTGGAGGTCTTGCCGTCGCCCGAGACGGAGCTCGGCGCGTCGTTGGATTTCGCTGCGGTCGTGCTCCCGCTGGTGCAGAACGCCTTCGCCGCCTCGCCTCCGGACGCACGTGTGGCGGTGAGCGTCGCGCGCCAGGCCGACCGCGTCCGCGTAGTCGTCAGCGATCGCGGCCACGGAATGAGCGCCGAGGTGCTCGAGCGCGCGAGCGAGCCGTTCTTCACCACGCGCGCGCCCGGTCGCGGAACGGGCCTCGGCCTCTTCGTCCTGCGATTGCAGACCGAGCGGCTCGGTGGCACGCTCACGCTGCGCTCCGAGCCCGGCGCCGGCACGACGGCGACCGTAGATTGGCCGGTCGGCTCGGCGAGTGCGCCCTCCGCATGACGCCCGACGCAACCGCCACCCGCTACCTGATCGCCGACGACGACGCGGTGTTCCGCGCGCGCCTCGCGCGCGCGCTGCGCGCGCGCGGCGTCGAGGTGGCCGAGGCCGAGTCGGTCGACGAGGCGACCAGCGTCGCGCGAGCGTTCCGGCCCGAGCGCGCGGTAGTCGATCTGCGCCTCGGAGAGGGCTCGGGGCTCGAGCTGCTCCGCGAGCTCGCGAGCGAGCACCCGGACCTGGTCAGCGTCGTGCTGACGGGCTACGGGAGCATCTCGACCGCGCTCGAGGCCGTGCGCCGCGGCGCCCGCCACTACCTGACCAAGCCCGTCGACGCCGACGACGTGCTGCGAGCGTTCGCGAAGGGACTCGACGACGTGGCGCCCATCGCCGCGGCCGACCCGACGAGCGCGCCTTCGCTTCACCGCGTCGAGTGGGAGCACATCCAGCGCGTGCTCGGCGATTGCGGTGGCAATGTGTCGCAGGCCGCGCGCGCACTCGGACTGCATCGCCGCACACTGCAGCGCAAGCTCGCCACGCGCCCGCCGCAGCGCTGAGCAGCGGCTCAGCTCGAGGCGAGCTCGCCGCCGATCCCGCCGTTCACGTCGACCCACAGGCTCGGCACGCCCGTGTCCGCTAGCCAGGCCGGCCCGCGCTCCTGCTTCAGCATCGCGATCGTGGCCGCGCTGCCCGCGACCACGCAGAGATCGGCGACCACGCTCACCGATGCCAGGTGGCGCACCGGCCAGCCCGTGCGCGGATCCAGGATGTGCCCATACCGCACGCCCTCGAAGACGATGCAGCGCTCGTAGTCGCCCGAGCTCGCGAGCGCGCCGTGATGGAGCGCGAGCGTGCAGAGCAGCGCGCCCGGGCGCCGCGGGTGGCGGATGCCGATCCGCCACGGCGCGCCGCCGGGCCGCGGGCCGACGACGCGCAGGTCGCCGCCGAGATTCACCAGGCCCGCGCGCGCGCCCGCCTCGCGGCAGAGCGCGGCCGCGCGGTCGACGGCGTACTCCTTCACGATGCCGCCGAAGTCGAGCTCCATGCCCGGGACGGGGAACGAGAGCACCGGCGGGGCCCACACCAGTCGGTGCCAGCCGACACGTTCGAGCAATTCCTCGATCTGCGCGGCATCGGGCGGCTCGGAGCGGTCGAAGCGCCACGCGCGGCGCAGGATCCCCGAGGTCACGTCGAAGAGCCCGTCGCTCTCGCGGTGGCAGCTCGCCGCGTAGTCGAGCAGCGCGGCGGTCTCGGCGTCGACCTCGATCGCGCCGCCGGAAGCGGCCTCGCGGTTGATTCGCGCCAGAAGGCTGTCGTCGCGGTAGCGCGAGTAGCGCGCTTCGAGCCGCGCGACGTCGGCGATCGCGAGCGCGGCCACACGCCTCGCGTCCTCGGGGTCGTCCGCGAAAAGCTGGATCTCGCACGGCGAGCCCATCGCCTTCCACGACTCCCGGTACGGTGTGGGGGCGCGGCGCGTCAGAAGTCCACGCTCCACACCGCGGTGAGAGTGCCGGTGCGTTCCAGCTGGTAGCCGTTCACGTCGTCGTGGACCGGCTGGAGCCACTCGATCGCGAACCGGTTTCCCGACAGGTAGCCGCGCTGCACGACCGCGGTCAGACCGAAGCCGACGTCCCAGAACTGCCCGCCGTAGTTCTCGGGAAAGTCCATCGGGCCCGAGTCGGGGTGCAAGCCATCGTACTCGCCACGCAGATTTCCCTGCAGCGTGTAGACACCGCGCAGTGACGCCGTGAGCCAGGGCAGGACACCGTAGCCGCCCCAGAGCGTCGACTGGAAGACGTCACCCAGCGCGTAGCCGGAGCGGTTCTCGGCCTCGAGCCGGTGGATGCCCGACACCTGGCCGCCGAAGCTGAAGCCGCCGCGCGCGCCGGTCCAGGTCAGGCTCGGCAGGAAGTCCCAGGTTCCGCTGCCGAGCTGCATGCCGTAGTGCACGTAGCCGCGGTCCTCCTGGTGCGAGCGGCGCAGCTTCTCACCGACGTCGCCCGTCGGCGCGGACAGGCCCAGCCCCAGGTGCACGCGCTGCGTCTCGGTGTCGAGGAGCTCGATCAGCGCGAAGCCGAGCGTGTCGCCCGGTCCGCCCGTGGAGTGGCTCTGCGCCGCGTGGACGTCGGGCGGCGCGCCGTCGAGCGGCCGCAGGCTCATGTCCATGGAGACGAACTGCGGCATGAGCATGACGTTCAGCCAGTCCGTCGGCGCGTACATCAGCTCGAGCATGTGCATCGACATGTTCATGCGCCGCGGCGCCGTCCGGCACGGGTCTCCGTCGCAGCCCGAGGCGATGATCTGCGCGTCCCCGACGGAGCTCGAGCCGTGCAGCATCTTGCCGCCCTGACGTCCGAGCATGTAGCGGTAGCCGAGCATCAGCCCGCCCGCGTCGGGAAGCATGTGGTCGAGCAGCACACCCGCCGGCGCGTGCGCGCCGTGCCCCGCGTGCGCGTCGTGCTCCCCGTCGCCCGTTCCGCCGTTATACGCAATCGCGTGTAGCGCCGACGAATCCAGCGTCACCGACGCGCTGAAGCGGTAGGAGTTCCAGTCCGCGTAGTCGTCCTCGCCGCCGCCGCCGAGCTTCAGCCGGCCCTGGTGGCTGTAGTACTCGAAGTCGGCCTCGAGCAGGATCCCGCGCGAGAGCTGCTTCGAGAGCGTCGCTCCGCCCGAGAGCGCGCCGTAGCCCGAGAGCCGCTGGTCGCTCGAGAAGCTCGACGGCAGGAGCGCCGGGTCATACGGCGTGGTCGAGAGGATGTCGCCGGTGTCGGGGTCCGACACGACGGTGACGTACGCCTGTTTCGAGATCAGGTACGGCACGTAGAAGTCGGCCGCGTCCTGCGAGTAGTACCGGACGCGCGGAATCAGCGTCCAGCCGCTGCCGAGCGGCAGCCCCAGGCTGGCCTCGAGCGTGTGCGCGTCGATGCCCCAGTCGTCGTGGTACAGGCTGTAGCCCAGGTGCAGCGAGGCGCCGAGCGGCTCGACGTACTGCACGAAGCGCGTGTCCCAGGTCCACTGCGCGCGCAGGTGCGGGCGCTCCTCGAGAAGCGCGTGCACCTGCGCGTAGTAGCCGCCGGGCGGCGCGAGGAACTGCTGCGCGGGATCGATGAAGCCGACCTCGACGACCTTGTACGGGTTCGCGAGGTAGCCGCGGTTTCGCGCATAGGTGACGCTCGACTCGACGAGCGCGTTCTGCGACAGGATCTGCGTCACGCCGAGGCTCGCGCTCCAGTCGTTTCGATCCCCGTCGAGCGTGCGGTTTCCCGACGACGTCGAGACGTGGATCTGGTCGTCGTACGCGCGCATGTCGATGTACGGCACCGCGTCGTGGTCGAGCAGCGCCGTCGTCTCGCTGTCCGTGAAGCTCAGAACCAGCCGCAGGCTCGTGCGGCTCTGGTCCAGGTCCCAGGTCGTTCCCACGCTCGCGAAGCGCGACGTGAAATCGTCCTCGACGGAGATTCCTCCGCCCACGTCGAGCTCGAGCTCGCTCCAGTCGTAGCCGAGCTCGAACGACCCCTGCGCGCGCGTCTCGGGCGAGGCCGACGAGATCGTGTGCACGAGCTGCGGGTCGGTCTCGACCACCTCGCCGAAGGCGTTCACGGCGAGCGGCTGGAGCTGCGAGTCCAGGAACAGGTCGCCCTCGATCAGCGGCGTGGCGCCGGATACACCGTCGGGTGACGACGGGTGGTTGCCGCCGAAGACCAGCGGCGCAGTCGTGACCGGTGTCGCGCCAGACCACGTGTCCTGCATGTACGTGACGACCAGGTTCCACCGGTCGCGCAGGGTCACGCGCTGGCTGAAGAGCAGCGAGTCGGCGCGGATCGGGGTGTAGTCACTGTCTACGCCGTACAGGTCGCGCTCGTCCTCCTGGTACTGGTCGTACGAGAAGCTGAACTCGTCGTCCTCTGCCGCGCGCGCGCCCGAAGGCGCGAGACCGGGCAGGACGAGCGCCGCGGCGGTCAGCGCGCGCAGCGGGCCGCTCGGTACGCCGGCGCTGCGCCGCGGGCGCGCGCGCTTGCGACCGCGGGAGAGCCAGCGGGCGAGACGCTTCAGCGGCACGGGCGCGCGCCGTCCTAGTAGCAGCCGCAGCCGCCGCCGCGGGTGGCAGCGCCGCCTGCGGCCGCTTCGCGGCTCATGTAGGTGTGCTCGCGAAGCGCGCGGCAGCGCGGGTCGGGATCGAGCGCCATGTGCGCCTTCGCGAGCCGGCCGCGCTCCCACGGGGCGACCTCGGCGCAGCCGAGCGCCGCGACCACGAGGCCGCAAAGCAGAATCGCGACGGCGCGCTCAGTCGTCCGCCGCGCGCCGGCCCGCATGACCCCCTCCCACCGGCGCCGTCGGCGCTTCGGGCTCCTCGTCCAGGAGTCGGCTCACCTGCGCGCGGAGGTCGGCAGCCTCGCCCGGCTGGAAGCCCAGGAACACGTGCCGGATCACGCCGCGCCGATCGATCAGGTACGACGACGGCATGGCCTCGACGCCGAAGCTCCGCGGACAATCGCCCTGCGCGTCCTGCGCCAGCGCGAAGCTCGCGGGGTGCTTGTCGAGGAACGCGCGCGCGTCCTGCGGATCCTCGTCCAGGTTGATGCCGAGCACCTGCAGGCCGCGGCCGCGAAACTCGCGATCGAGATCGTTCAGGAACGGCACCGCCTCCGCGCAGGTGCCGCACCAGGACGCCCAGAAGTCCACCCACACGACCTTGCCCTGCCGGAAGCTGTGCAGCGCGTAGGCCTCCTCGCCGGGGAAGGAGCGCAGAGTGCAGTCGGGCGCCTGGCGGTCCGCGCGCGCGGCGGGCGCGGCCAGGAGCAATGCGACCGCGAGTGCGGCGGCGAAGCGGAGGGTGCGTCGGATCATCGAACCTCATGTCTTAGCACCGGGCGCCCACCCGATTCGGGCCTGCGACAAGTTGCCGCAAGCGGCCCGGCTACTGACTCTGGAGGGTGACGATTCCGGTGCCCGTGTGAGTGCCCGTGCCGTTCGGGCCCGTCATGCAGTGGAACGTGAGCGTGTAGGTCTCGGCGCCGGCTCCGCTCTTGTCGACGAGCACGTCGTAGACGCCCGCGCCGCCGTTCACGTGCACGATCGGGCTGAGCCCCGCATCTCCGTCCGCCGGATCCGTCGTGTTCGCGATCACCAGGGCTTTGCGCACCTGGACACTGACCAGCGGCGCCGCGGGCGGCGCGGCGTCCTGCACCTGCATCGAGAGCGACGCCGGCGCGCCCGTTCCGTCGTTCGAGCAGGTGACCTGGTAGTAGTCGGTCGCGGAAGCCGCGTCGCCGAGTGCGCCGGACTGCGTGTGCGCGGAGACGCCGCGCGCGAGCCCGAGCAGCATGAGCGCCCAGAAGCAGAGCGTCGCCGCGAACCCGAGCGCGGGCACCGGCGCTGCGACCGAGCTCGCGGTGATTGCGGTGCCGGTTCGCACGCCGCCGCCGTTCGCTCCCGTCATGCACGTGTACGTCAGCACGTAGGACTCCACGCCCGCAGCGGTCTTGTCGACGAAGACGTCGTACGCGCCCGCGCCGCCGTTCACGAACACGAGCGGGCTCGCCCCCGTATCGCCGTCGGTGTCGTCGCTGCTATTCGTCGCTGCGTTGGCGCGGCGCGCCTGCACGCTCACGATCGGGGTCGCGACGGGCGCGACGTCCTGCACCTGGACCGACAGCGACGCGGGCGCGCCCGCGCCGTCGTTGCTGCAGGTGACCTGGTAGTAGTCGCCGGCGGACGCGACGTCGGCGAGCGCGCCCGAGCGCGTGTCCGCCCGGGCCGAGCCTGCATTCGCCAGCGAGGCCACGAGAAGCGCGATCGCGAGCAAGCGTCTCTCCACGATCAGGCGACTCGCGCGCGTCAGCGCGCTTGCCAGTGCTTCCCGATCGGCAGATCCCGGTCGACCTGCGCGGCCGACGGCGTGACGGTCACGTCGAAGCCGTCGCCGCAGGATTCGGGCAACGGGTTCGCGAGGAGGTTCCGATTCACCGTCAGCGTCGCCGGCGCGCCGATGCCCTCGACGCCGCCCGCGAGGCCTGCGGTGGCAATCGCCGAGCCGTTGTCGGGGATCCACAGGTTCACCTTCTCGGGGTCGAAGTTCGGGCGCCGCGTGCTGCAGATGTCCGCGATCGCCACCTTGATCAGCAGCCGCTTCGCGCACGACTCCGGCACGAAATTCGGAGGCGTGAACTGGAACGGCACGCGGCCGAGCAAGTTCGACTTCAGCCGGCCCTTCCTGGCCTGGAAGCCGACCACGTTTCCGTTCGCGTCGACCGTCTCGTCCTGAATCTCGAAGATGCTCGCGTCCTGGATGCTCTGCGCGAGGCCCGCGAGCGAGCCCTGCGCGATCACGTCGGCCAGGTCCGTCATCACCGCGTTCGGGTCACTGGTCGTCAGGACGGGCGCGTCGGTCGGGAACACCACGCTCTGCGCGATCACGTCGTGGTCGCCCTCGCAACCGTGGCCGATCCTCAGCGCGTTGTCGTCGCGCACGCCCTCGGTGGCCTGGGCTTTGATGGTGGTGTGCGCGAACGCGTCCGCGGCGCACAAGAGGACAGCGAAGGTGAGAAGTCGCGGGAGCACGGGAGTTCCTCCGTCGAGCTGTGAGTCGTGGAGCGCATCCTAGCCGCGCGAAGCCCGGAATCGGATGCGGCACGTTGTCGCAGGATCCGGCTATTCTTGCGGCTCGAACCGAGGGAGACGCGATGTACAAGGAGATCCAGGTCGAGGTCGCCGACCCCGTCGCGCTGATCCGGCTCGACCGACCCGAGAAGCTGAACGCACTGACCTACGGAATGCTCGACGAGATCCGGCGCGCGGTCGACGAGGCGGCTGCGAGCCCGGCGGTCGTCGGCATCGTGATCACGGGCAACGGACGCGGCTTCTGCTCGGGGCTCGACTCCGCGGTGCTCGCGCAGACCACGCAGGGTCGGAGCCCGCGCGCGCGCGACACGTCGAGCGCGGAGATCCCGGGACTGTTCACGTACCTGCTCGACGTACCCAAGCCGGTGATCGCGGCGGTGAACGGCGTGGCCGCGGGCGGCGGATTCGTGCTCGCCGCGATGTGCGACGTGCGCTTCGCGTCGAGCGCCGCGAGCTTCACTTCCATCTTCACCAAGCGCGGGCTCGTCGCGGAGCACGGCACGACCTGGATCGTGCCGCG
>CAZMKX010000109.1:0-8722 GCA_964566375.1 uncultured Myxococcales bacterium | reverse complement strand
AACTACATGGCGCTGCACGGTACGGTCGGAAACTTCGCCTCGGTGCTGCCGACGCACGGGCTGGGCTCCGGGCCGGCCTTCGACAACCTGATCGCCTTCGCACCGATCGTGTGACGCACGCCTGAGCGCAAACGCAGCGCGGCGGTATCCTCCGCCCGATGCGCGCGCTCGCCGCACTCGCGCTCGTGCTCGTTCTGGCCGCGCCCGCGCGCGCGCAGGACGGGCTCGTGTTGAACTTCCGCGACGCCGAGATCCGCGACGTCGTCGATCTCGTCGCGCGCTCGACCGGGCAGCGATTCATCTACGACGGCGGCGCGCTCCGAGGCCGCATCACGATCATCCTCGAGGACGAGGTCAGCCGGGACGAGGCGCTCGAGATCCTGAACGCGTCGCTGCTCATGGTCGGCTACGCGACGCTCCCGGGCCCGGCCGGCAGCTGGAAGATCCTGCCGATCGAAGCCGCCAAGGGCGCCGCCCCGTGGCTGCAGGGGCCGGCGTCGAGCGAATCGACCCGGCTCGTGACGACGTTGGTGCGGCTCGAGTCGGCGGAGCCCCAGGAGCTGGCGCGGATCCTGGGCCAGGACTCGCGCGCGAGCATCGTCCTGCCGTATCCGGCGACGAACGGGCTGATCATCGCCGCCTCCGAGGACCGGCTCGCGAGCATGCTCGAGCTGGTGCGCGCGCTCGACCAGGCGTCCGCAACGAAGCTCGCGGTCTTCCCCCTTCGCTACGCGGATGCCAGCGCCGTTGCGCAGCAGCTCGATGTCGTCTTCGAGCCCGACGACTCGCCCGACGTCCCATTCGAAGTGGTCGTGGACGAGCGCACGAACTCGCTCGTCGTGCAGGCCCCGCCGAGCCGGCTGACCCAGGTGCGCGCGTACATCGAGCTCGTCGACTCTCCGTCGCGATCCGCCCGCGACCTGCACGTGGTGCGGATCGTGAATGCCGAGGCGGAGGCGATCGCGGTGCACCTGCAGGGGCTCGACTTCGCGGCGCCGCCCGTGAGCGGCGGTGCGCGACCGGCGGCGACGAATCAGCCGAGCCGGGCGGTCGAGGTGGTGGCGGACGTGCCGACGAACTCGCTGGTCATCCGTGCACCCGCGGCGGTGTTCGCGGAGATGGCGGCGGTGATCGCGGAGCTCGATCGGATCCCGCCGCGCGTCGGCATCGAAGTGCACGTCTGGGAAGTGCAGACCGCGAAGGCAGTCGAGCTCGGCTTCGACGCGCTGATCCCGATCGCCGTCGGCGACGAGGCGGGCGACACGTTCGCCTTCGCGACGATCGGCGACACGAGCTCACTCCTCGACGGTACGACGACCCGGCCGTTCCTCGCGCGCTTCACGCGCAAGCCGCTGGTGATTCCGGTCATCGGCCCCGACGGCGAGACGATCGAGGCGATCGTGCCCGAGGGTGCCGCGCAGCTCACGGCGTCGCAGGGCGACGTCAGCCTGCGCACACTCTCGAGCCCGTATCTGGTCGCGGCGAGCGGCGAGGAGCAGAGCATCTTCGTCGGTGATCAGGTGCCGATCCCCGTCACGACCGGAGGGAGCACGACGGTGGACGGCGCCAGCTCCACTGCGGCGGTGGATCCGGACCCGTTCGTGACCGACCTGACGATCGAGCGTCAGGACGTCGGCGTCGAGCTGCGCGTGAAGCCGATCGCGGTCTCGGACGATCTCGTCACGCTCGAGCTGCACCTCTCGGTCAGCTCGGTCGCGCCCACGGTGACGCTGCTCGGTGAGGCGCGCAGCGGGTCGGAGCTCGCGGGTCCGACGATCCGGGAGTTCAAGGTCGACGCGAACGTGCGCTTGAACGACGGCGCGGTCGCGCTCGTGGCGTCCGCTCCCGCCGACACGAGCGCCCGTGGCGAGACCGGCGTCCCGTTCCTGAAGGACATCCCGATTCTCGGCTGGCTGTTCAAGTCGACGCGCGACATCGAGCTGCGGCGACGGCTGCTGGCGTCGGTGCAGGTGAATCAGATCCACACCACCGAAGACCAGCGCGCGGAATCGATCGTGCGGCGACTCGCGCTCGAGCGCCATTCCGGACGCACGGATCCGCTCCGCGAGCTGATCGACGCGCCCTACGCGGTGCTGGTCGCGACACGCGACTCGGCAGAAGGCGCCGACCGCGTCGTGGCCGATCTGCGAGACCTGGCGGGGGTCCCGGTCGTGGTCCCGTGGAGGGACGGGGATACGACCCGCTACGACGTCTACCTGGCCGGCTTCGACGAGATCGCGGAGGTCGGTCCGGCGAGCGTCGCGCTGCGCCAGCGCGGCTTCACCACGCGCCTCGAGATCCTCGGTCCGCCGCGGACCTGAGGCAGCTCAGGCTGGCGCGGGCACCGCCGCTGCGTGCGAGCCGCCGGCGCGCTCGGAGCGCTCCTCGGCGGAGCGGTGCAACGACACCACCTCGTCCAGACACGCCAGCACGCGACCGTACAGCCGCAGCTTGATCGCCTCGATCGTGGCGTAACCGAGCAGCGCGAAGATCGTCGAGCTCAGCGCGAGGCCGAGCGCGCCCAGCTCGAGCGGCGTCCCCGCCATGTGCTTGGAGACGAGCAGGATCAGCATGCCGATCGCGTTTCCGGCCAGGCCGATCGGCGGCAGCAGGTTCGAGTACATCGAGATCGGCCGCGCGTAGGTCGCCTCGTACTCGTGCATCACGTACTGCTTGCTGGCGTCGACGACGAAATCGCTCGCGACCGAGCGCGCGTCCGGCGAGCGGAGCGACTTGGCGAGCACGCGCAGCATGAGCACCGCCAGCGAGTCCGCGGGGCCCTTGGTCTGGAACTGCAGGCTCTTCTCGAGCGCCGGTCGCGGCACGAGCCGCGTCGCCTTGTACGCCCGCAACGACAAGGAGAGCCCGCGATAGAGCGGCACACAGATCGCGACGAGCGACAGCGCGCTCATCACGATCACGATCATGGCCTGGGTCGAGAACATCGAGTCGTCCATCGGGGGGATCCTTCTCAGTTGCCGTCGCGAATGAGCTGTATGGCCTTGCCGAGCGGCGTCTGGCTGCCGACGGGGTAGTGCACGAGCATGTCCTGGCGGCCGGCGTAGCGCGTGTCGACCTCGGCGAGCACCTCTTCGGCCCGGCTGCGCTCGTTCATGCGCACGAGCACGTCGGCCTTCGACAGGCGGAGATCGGCGTCGAGACCCCAGAGCTCCGGGTGCCGGCTCTGCCACTCGCCCGCGAGCATCGGATCGAGGTGCATGCCGATGTACGCGTCGATGAAGTAGCCGAGCGCGATCTCCGTCGGGCGGTCGCCGCGCTCCTCCGCGTCGTCGAGCGACGTGCGGAAGTGGACCAGGTCCTTGTACATGCGCGTCAGGTTCTCGCGCCGCTGATCGAGCGTGCCCCCGCCCGTCGGCGAGGCCTCCTCCGCCGGCTTCTCGGTGCTGCCGAAATCGGCCGGTCCGTAGCCGGGCGTGGCGCACGCAGCGAATGCGGCGCAGGCGAGTGCGACGAAGGTGGTGCGAACGGTCCGGTCACTCATGGGTCGTCTCCCCGGGGCGGCCCTCGTGGTACATGCGCCGCAGCAGCACGTGCACGGGGTGGTCACGGCGCGCGCGCAGCTCTTGCGCGAGGCCGTCGGTCTCGAGCGTGGCCTTGAAGAGCGGCAGTGCGCGCGAGCGCGCCGCGATCTGCTGCTCGGTTCGCACGAGCTGCTGCTCCGCGTCGGCGAGCTTCTGTGCGACGTCCGCGAGATCGTCGCCGCCGGCCTCCGGCGAGGCGGGTACCTGCTCCGCCGACTTCGAGCGCAGCGCGTCTCGCTGCGCTCCGAGCTCGGCGATCTCCTTCAGGAGCTTCTCGCGCTTGGCTTGCAGGTCGGCGAGCTGCGCGTCGAGCTCGGGAATCTTGTTGCTCTCGGCGAAGCCCATGTAGAGCACGACCTCGGTGTCGGCGAGCGCGCGCCGGAGCACCGCGAGGCGCTGCGCGTCGGCCTCGCCGGCGTCGATCCACGCCGCAAGCGCGCGCGAGCGCGTGACGTGCTCGGTGATCGGGCGGACGATCTTGGCGTACTCGCTCTGCCGGCCGTGCCGACCGAGGCCCGCGGTGATCGCGGGCCAGAGCTCGCGGTCGAACGGGAACAGCAGGAGCGCGCTGCGGTAGCGCTCGGTTCCGAGCACGACCTCGGCCGACGTCGGCTTCGCGGCGTACGCGAGCAGCGAGTTGCCGACGCCCTTCGACGACTCGAACGCCGCGAAGTAGGCGGAATCGGGGAGCGCCTGCTTTCCCTCTTCCGTGGCGTACTGGTGGAAGAAGCCGAGATAGCGGCCGTAGACGCGCGCCGCCGCGCGTGCGTGCTCGTCGGCGCGCTCGGGCTCCTGGACGCTCCGCCACGCGTAGTAGTCCGCAACGTTCAGGCTCGTCTCCTGGATCTCCTCCCAGAGGTGCCGCATCGAGTCAAGATACTGCTCGCGGGTGACATTCTGGTAACCCAGCTTCTGCCAGTCACCAGCCATCGAGTCGCGCAGGGTCGCCCAGACGCCGATCGCACCCTCGATGCTGAACGGCATGTCGAGCTCGACCTCGGCATTCAGGCGCTGCTTCGCGACGTACACCTCTCCGATCTCGCGCAGCACGCGCGTGTAGACGGCGCACTGCCCCTCGACGGTGCGCGCGCGTTTGAACGCGACCTCGTAGGCGCCAGTCGTCGTACGCAGCGCGCGCTGGGTGTTCTCGGAGAGGCCCTCCTTCGCGAGCAGGCCGCGCGCGATCTCGTGGTGCTTGCTCGCCTCGAGCAGCGCCAGCGTGAACGTCAGGCTCCCGACGTCGGACTCGGGACCGTCCATCCGACCGACGATCCGCTCGAGGTACGCTCGCGACGACGCGGCGGCCGGGATCACCTCGGGATACGCGCCGACGCGGTTGTCGTAGAGCAGCCGCACGAGCGCACCAAGCGGGTCGAGGTCGCGATCGACGCCCTTCTCCTGGCTGCGAAGCACGATCATGCGCGCGGTGTTCTCGTAGACGTACGGAAGCGCGGTGAGGAACCCGGAGTTCGGCGCGTCGGAGAGCGACAGGTTGTCGAGAGTCTGATAGGTAGCCTCGAGCGGCACGACCACCGTGAGCCAGACGTCGAGCATCTCCTGTACGAAGTCACCCGCGTTGCCGCGCTCCAGCGCTCGGTTCGCCAGGATGTAGTGGTACCAGTAGGCGTTCTCGTGCCGGTCCAGCCGCGACTTCAGACCGCCGATCGCCTGCACGCTCGCCTCGAGCTTGTCCGGCGAACCCTCCGACAGGTAGAGCAGCAGGTAGGCGATCGCCTTCTGCCGGAGCAGTGTCTCCTCGTCCGGCGCCTCGTGCGGCGCCAGCGTCTCGAAGTACTCCGCGACGTAGCGGTCCAGCGAGATGCCCGCTTCCTTGCCGTATCCCGCCAGACGTTCGGAGAGCGCCTTCGAGTCGGCGGACGAGTAGACGTAGGCGTAGTCGAGATATCCCGACCACACCGTCGACTCCGTTCCCGCCGACGCCGGCCGAGCCAGCGCGCATGCGAACACCAGCAGTCCGAGTCCCACTCCGATTCTCATCACATCGCTCCCGGCTGCGAAAGGCACTTGAGCGCGTACGCGAGCTCGCCACAGCGATCCACCGCTGCACGGCCCGGCGCACGCTCGATCCACATCAGAAATGAGTTCAGGTTCTTGGTCTCGACGAAGCGGTAGAGTCCCGCCGCGCTCGAGCACTCCTTTCGTTTTCCGACGGCTCCGAGGACCGAGAGCTTGAGTTCGTCCTCGCGCTGGTCGGTGCGACAGGCCGCGAGCGTCGAGAGCGGAACCCCGCGCAGCTTCTCCTCCGGCTCGGCGCGCTGCGGCGCCGACGGAAGCGGAGCGGCCGCCACGCGTTCCCTCGTGGCCGCTCGTGTCTCGCCTGGCGCGGACGTTGCGGACGTGTTCGCCGCGCCGGCGAACGCGACCGGGCGCGCGGGACCCGGGCGCACGTTCGCCCGCGCGGCTGGAGCGGCGGGCGCGTCGGCACGCGCGGGGAGCGTGGTCACGGGCTCGTCACCGGGAAGTGTCGTGTCGACCGCCGCGGGCGGCGCGACGCGCGGCATCGCCGGCGCCGCGGCGCGCTTGGGACCGGGCACGCCCGGCGGAAGGCTGCTGACCCGGCTCGGGAGCTGGGCCGGGGCGCTGGCGTCCGCGGCGACGCTGTCGATCGCTACGCGCGGCAGGGCGGCGGCGGCCGGCAGCTTTCGCGTCTCGACGGCGGGCGCGCGCCAGGCGGTCTGCGACTCGCTCTCGACGGGCGCGGGCTGCGCGCGCGGCGCGTCGATCTGAACGGGCGGGGGAGTGCGCCGCGCGACCGGAGCAGGGGCCGGAGCGGGCACGGGCAGCGGCTCGGGTCGCTCGAGTCGGGGCGCCGCCGCCGCGATCGGCTCCGGCTTCGGGATCGGCTTGGGCTTGGGCGGCTCGGCCTTCGCCACGACGACCGGCTCGGGCTTGGGCTCCGGCTTCGGCGGGGGCGGCGGCTCGGGCTCGGCGACGACGATCGGCTCGGGCTCGGGAGTCGGCTCTGGCTCCGGCTCGATCACCTGAGCCTGGAGCGGAACGATCTGGATCGCGCTCGCGTCCCGGTCGCCGGAATCGAGCAGACGCATCGAGCCGAACACCACCAGTCCGCCCACGACGACGGTCGCGGCCGCGGAGCCCGCGCCCGCGAAAGGCGCGGGCAGCGGCGCGGGCCTGAGCGCCTCTGCGCTGACACGAAAATGTGACGCCCCGTAGCCGAAGCGACGGCGGAGTGGGTCCGCCGTCACCGCGGGGCCTCGATGCGTTGGACGGTGGCGCGGCGGTCGCTCGGCCAGACGTCCTCGACGAGGCCTACGGCGGTGAGGAGATCCTCGCTGCGTGAATCCGCGTGCGGCGCGAGCACGGGCCGATCCGCCGAGCCCGCGCGCAGGCGCATCAAGCGCTCGCGCAGCTGGGTCCGGTCGACGCGCACGGCGGCCGCGCCGGGCGGCACGAGCTCGAAGACGGGAAGCGCGTCACCCGGGGGATATACGCGAACCTGTGTCACGCTCGCGCCGGTCGACATCGCCTCGGCGGGCGCGTTCTCGCCCACGCGCGGAACGATCAGCTCGCCCAGATCGAGTCCCTTCTGGGAATCGAGCGACCCGACCTGCGTCATCATCAGCAGGATCAGGAAGGCCAGGTCGACGAACGAGAACAGCCACGCGGGGGTATCGGAGTTCTGAGCAGCCACGGCCCTTTACAGCGACCGTCACGGACCGAAACAGAGTGACCGCCATCACACTTTCGGGCGAGCGCCGACCAGCAGGCGACCGGAAGCGACAGGCCCGCCGGCGGGCCGACGGGAATCAGCCCCGGCGGCGACCGCCGCGCGACCCGCGGCGTCCCCGCCGCGAGCGCTTGCGCCTCGGCTGCTCCGAAGCTGCCAGTGCCTCGGGCACACCCTCTTCGGTCGGAGCGGCCTGCGGCGCGGTCTCGGCCACGGGCGGCGTGTCCGCGTTCTGCAGGATTCGCAGGACCTCGGCGCCGAAGTGCTCCGCCCACCACGGCTTCAGCGCCGTCAGGCCGCGCATCTCTTCGACCGAGCGCGGCAGCACCGACGCGAGCTCCTCGAGCGAGGCGTTCGGACAGAACACCCCCGGATCGAGCCCGAGCTCGCGCGCGCGCGTGGCGCGCCAGGCCTTGAGCTCCTCCAGCCGGGACTCGCCGCGGCGATCGAGGCGGCGCCTTCCATTCCCGGACGGCTGCTTGCGCTCGAGCGGTGGGTGCTCATCGCCGCCCGCCCCTCGCTCGATCGCGTCCATCAGCTCCTGGCCGAAGCGCCGCAGGACCAGATCCGTGATGCCCCGTCGGGTGCCGAGCGCGCGTCGCGAGGTCGGCGGACTGGTCGCCAGGTCGAGCAGCGTGCCGTTTCCCATCACCTTGAACGGCGGGCGGTCGGCGTCGCGCGCCCGCTTGTCGCGCCACAGGAAGAGCTCGCGCAGCACGGCGAGACCGCGCGGCGAGAGCTTTCGGGCGCCCTTGATGCGCAGGTAGCCCTGCTCGTCGAACTCGCGCTCCGGCCAGGCGCGCTGCTCGAGCGCCTTGAACTCGGCCTGGGCCCAGACGAGACGCTTCTTGTCCGCAAGCTCGCGCTCGAGGATGTCGGCGATCTCGACCAGGTAGATCACGTCGGAGGCGGCGTAGTCGAGCTGCGCGTCGCGCAGCGGGCGTCGCGACCAGTCGGTGCGCTGCTGGTCCTTCGAGAGCTTGATGTCGAAGTGGCGCTCGACCAGGGCCCCGAGGCCGACCGCCGGGTAGCCGAGCATCTGCGCCGAGACCATCGTGTCGAACAGGCCGCGGATCGTGATCCCGCAGTGCCGGTGGAGCACGAACAGGTCGTACTCGGCGGCGTGGAAGATCTTGCGGATCGCCGGATTCGCCATCACCGGCGCGAGCGGCGCGAGCCCGCGCGGCGGCATCGACAGCGGGTCGATCAGGAACGTCCCGCACGAAGCCGCCACCTGCACCAGGCAGAGCTTGTCGAAGTAGTGAAAGAAGGAGTCCGCTTCGGTGTCGACGGCGACAACCTTCTCCAAGGCGAGCTTGGAGGCGAGCTCCTCGACCTCTACGACCCTGTCGATGAAGCGATACTCGGCCATGCGCCGCTTGCTGGGACTCCTGCGGGGGTATCGACCGACCTGGACGGCGCGTGGTCGGAGGGAAGTCCCGCGACCCAGGCGCCGAGGGATTCTACCCCG
>CAZMKX010000108.1:0-8738 GCA_964566375.1 uncultured Myxococcales bacterium | reverse complement strand
AACCGGTCGAGAACGCCGCGCACGCCGAAGTCCGGCGAGCACGACGTCCAGATCGCGCCGAGCGAGGCGGTCGCGAGCATGGCGACGATCGCCTCGGGGCAGTTGGGGAGGATTCCGGCCACGCGGTCGCCCACGCCCACGCCGCTCTCGCGCAGCTCGGCCGCGACGCTCGCAACCTGCGTCCGAAGCTCCGCCCAGGACAGCGAGCGGCGCTCGCCGCTCTCGCCCCGGAAGATCAGCGCGGGGCCGGCGTCGGCGCGGCGCAGCAGGTTCTCGGCGTAGTTCAGCCGAGCGCCGGGGAAGAAGACCGCACCGGGCATGCGATCGTCGACGAGGTAGGGCGCCGGGCCGGGCTCGCCGATCACCTCGCAGAAGTCCCACGCCGCGCGCCAGAAGGCCGCGCGGTCGTCGACCGACCAGCGCCACAGATCGGTGTAGTCGGCGAAGCGCCGCCCGATCCGCCGCTCGACCGTGCGCTGGAAGGCGCGCAGGTTCGAGCGCTCGGCCCGATCGGCCGGTGGCGTCCAGAGGGCGGTGGAGCTCAAGGCCGTGGACCGCTCAGCGAAGGCCCCGGCGCATCAGCTCCTCGGCGATCTGCGCGGCGTTCGTGGCGGCGCCCTTGCGCAGGTTGTCGCCGACGACCCAGAGCCAGAGCTGATCGCTCGTCAGGTCGCGGCGGATGCGCCCGACGAAGACCTCGTCGCGCCCGGCCGCGTCGGCCGGTGTCGGGAACACGTTCTTCGACGGGTCGTCCATCACGACGATGCCCGGGAACCCTTCGAGCGCGCGCCGGGCGTCGGCAGGCGCGATCGGCCGCTCGGTCTCGAGCAGGACGCTCATCGAGTGGCCGACCGGCACGGGAACGCGCACGCAGGTCATCGCGACCTCGAACGCGGGCTCGTCCATGATCTTCCGGGTCTCGAACAGGAGCTTCACCTCCTCGGTCGAGTAGGCGTCGTCGCGGAAGGACTCGCACAGCGCCAGCACGTTGTTCGCGATCTGGCCGGCGAACTTCTCGGGCTTGGGAAGCGGCTTGTGGTCGTGCAGCGCGCTCTGCTGGGCTTCGAGCTCCTCGAGGCCCGGCAGACCCGCGCCCGTCACCGCCTGGAAGGTGGTCACCACGGCGCGACGCAGCGGCGCCAGCCGGCGCAGCGGCTCGAGTGCCATCACGAACGGAATGGTCGTGCAGTTCGGGCAGCTGATGATGCCCTTGTGCTTCTCGACGGCCGCGCCGTTCACCTCGGGCACGACGAGCGGCACCTCCTCGTGCATGCGCCAGCTGCTCGACTTGTCGATCGCTATTCCGCCACGCCTGGCGACTTCGGGTCCGAGCGTCTTCGAGAGCTCGCCCGTCGCCGCGAAGAACGCGAAATCGACCCCCTCGAAGGCGTCGGGCTCGGCGAGCTTCACCGGCACGTCCCGGCCGCGGAACTTCACCGTCGTCCCGACCGAGCGCTCGCTCGCCAGCGGCCGCAGCTCGCCGACCGGGAAGTTGCGCGTCTCGAGCACGCGCAGCAGGACCTCGCCAACGGCGCCAGTGGCGCCGACGATTGCGACCTTCCGACCCTTTTCGGGGTGCTTCGAGTTGGAGTTCGACATGGGGCTCCGCATCGTATCGCTGGCCGGGCGTCCCCGCCAAGGCTAGAAGGAAGGGCGGATGCAGTCGATCGATCCGAGCGTCTGGCTGGCACCGGGAGTGCAGGTCTACGGAAAGGTGGCCATCGCCGAGCACGCCTCGCTCTGGCCCCATGCGGTGATTCGGGCCGAGGCGCAGTCGGTGCGCATCGGCCGGTACACGAACCTGCAGGACTTCGCGATGGTCCACGTGGGCTACGACGCCTCGACCGTGATCGGCGAATTCTGCTCGATCACGCACCACGCCACCGTGCACGGGGCCACGATCGGCGACCACTGCCTGATCGGGATCGGCGCGACGATCATGGACGGGGCGGTGATCGGAAAGGGCTCGATCGTGGGCGGCGGCGCGCTCGTCCCCGAGGGCAAGGTCTTTCCGCCGGGCGTGGTGATCGTCGGAATCCCCGCCAAGGTGATCGCGGAACGCGACTCCTCGCGCGAGAACCGGCTGAACGCCTGGCTGTACCACCGCAACGCGAGCTTCTACCGGCGCGGCGACCACCGCGCCTGGGATGGTCCGGAGTACCGCGCCTTTCTCGAGGCGAAGCGCGCCGAGATCGAAGACGACCACGATCTGGCGACGGTCGGAGCAGGCAGGGAGACGAGATGAGTGAGCCCGGAGCCGGACACGCGCGCGAGCTCAGCCCGCTGCGCAAGACCACACGCGCTTCGAGCGTCGAGGCGCTCGTCGACGAGCAGCTGCGCCACTTCTCGCTCGACCCCGCGAGCCCCCTCGGGCGCGAGCTCGCCGAGGTCGCCGGTCACGTCTACCGCGCGAACGAGGCGATGCACGGGCTCTGGGACGAGACCGTGCGGCGGCTCGCGACGCTCGACCGGCGCGACCGGATCGCCTTCTTCAACGCCAAGCGCTTCCTCTGCTTCCAGCTCGCGAAGGTGCTCGACACGCTGCAGAACCCGCTGCGCAAGACCTGGCAGTCGCTCGCGGTCGAGAACTCCGCCGGTCCCGTGCGCGGGCCGTATCCGATCTTCGACAACGTCACGGCGATCTTCAGCTCGACGCCGGTGATCACGCGAACCGCGACGTACCTGTACGCGTGCACGGAGTGGATCGACGACGCGTTCCAGGGCAGGGAGCTCCTGCACGAGATCTACTCGCGGCTGATGAATCCGACCTCGACGTGCCTGGCGAACCACGTCGTGGACCTGGAGTGCGGGGCGCTCGCGGGCGAGTACTTCGCCTGGAACTTCAACTCGGGCATGGCCGCGATCGACGCGGTGCTCGCGCACCTGGTCGGCTACCGCGACGTGGTGCTTTCGAGCCGCAACGTGTACGGCGGCGCCTACCAGCTTCTGCACGACTGGTACGGAAAGCGAAGCAACCTGGACGTGGCGGTGCGCTTCTTCGACGGCACCCGCGCCTCCGACTTCGCGGCCGCTCTCGCGCAGGTGCGCGCGGAGCAGGCCGAGCGGCTGGCGCAGGGCCGACGCATCTACGTGTACCTGGAGTCGCCGTGCAACCCGCACGGCTACGTCCTCGACGTGCCGGGGATCTGCGCGCTCGCGCACGCCGCGGGCCTGGACGTGATCTGCGACGCCACGATCGGCACGCCGTTCCTGCACCCGGTGCTGCGTCGCGAGGATCGCCGGGAGCGCCCGGACTTCGTGATCCACTCCTACACCAAGGACCTGGTCGGCACCGGCACCACGACCGCCGGCGTCGCGATCGCGCGCAACGAGCGCATGTTCCTGCCCAAGGGCTCGTCGCTCGAGGCGCCGGGCCACGACGGAAGCCCGCAGCGCTTCGACTGGAGCGAGACGCTGTTCTGGAACGTCTACTACGTGAAGGGCGCGTTCCTCGACGCCGACAAGGCCTTCGAGGTGATCAACGGCATGCGCACGCTCGAGCTGCGCATGCTCCAGAAGTGCATCGCGACGAGCGTGCTCGCGCGCGTGCTCGCGCGGCACCCGGCGATTCGCGTTCGCTGCAACGCGGTCGCGGGCGACGAGAACGCTTCGCTGCGCGAGCGGCTCCTGTATCTCGGCCTGCCGGCACCGCTCTTCACGATCGACTTCGAGGGAAAAGCAGGCGGCGGCGCACCGATCGGCACGGAGGCGTTCAAGCGCTTCTTCGACTGCCTCGAGCCCGCATTCGGGCTGCAGGTGAGCCTGGGCCAAACCAACACGGTCGTGCTGTGCCCGGCGCTCACGAGTCACTCCGAGCTCGACGCCGACGCGCTCCGCGCCGCGGGCATCGCGCCGACCACGATCCGGATCGCGGTGGGCGACGAGGACCCGCGCACGCTTCTCGCGCACTTCATCCGCGCGGCCGAGCTCGCGCTCGACCCGATCCGCCCCGGCTTCTCGGCGTCGTTCCCGTCCGCGGACGAGATCGACGCACTCTGGCGCGAGACCTACACCGAAACGCATCGCCGGCACGCGGAGGCGCAGCCCGGAATGCGCACGCTCATGCGCTGAAAAGACAGAGGGGCGGAGGCAGCCTGTCGGCCACCCCCGCCCCCTCGAGGCAGGGCTCGGCGGGCGAACCCGCCGAGCTGCCCCGGTGCGAGAGGGAAGGGATCAATCTCACACGCCCGCAGAGTGCCGCCAAAAGGCACATTTTGGAATGCAAGTGAGCTTGCAGGGGCTTGGAATCCCTCGGCCGTGGTAGGTTTCTGCTTGGAGAAGTCATGCAGGGAAATCCGAGCTCGCCGATGCGCGTCCTGATCGTCGAAGACCACAAGCCGCTGCGGCAAGCGCTCGCGCGCGCGGCGGCCAACTGGGGCGCGCAGGTGACCGAGGCCGGCAGCGTGCGCGAGGCCCTGGACCAGCTCTCGTCCCACCCGCACCTCGTACTCGTGGACGTGGTTCTGCCCGACGGCAAGGCGCGCGCGATCGTCGAACGCGCCGTGAAGCTCCATCCCTCGCCCGCCATCGTCGCGATGAGCGGTCAGGCTTCGCCCGAGGAGGCCTTCGAGCTGGCCCGGATCGGGGTCCGCAAGTACCTGGCCAAGCCGATCTCGCTCGAGGACCTGACCGACGCCGTTCAATCCGCGCTTCACGCGCGTCCCGACCTGGGCCCGCTGATCGCGTCGCTCGTCGGTGTCGTGCCGATGCTCGAGGTGCTCGACGAGGTCCGCACCGGAATGGTCGAAGAGGCGCTCGCGCGCGTGGACCAGAATCGCACCGGCGCAGCGACCCTGCTCGGCGTGACCCGGCAGGCCATCCAGCAGGCGGTGCGGGTGCGCGGGCACGCGCTCGCCGGGGAAGGGCGCCGCGAGCACGAGTGAAGTCGTGCTCGCCGTCGCTGCGGCGCTCGCGTTCGCAACCGCGGCGGGCCTCGCTCTCGCTCTGATCCGCGCGCAGCGTCGGTCGAAGCGAGAGCGCGCGCGCTTCGAAGCGCTGCGCGCGGCGTTCCAGGCGCTCGTCTGGGAGGTTCGCGTTCGCGAGTTCGACCGGCTCGAGGCGACCGTGACCGAGCTTCGCGAACGCGGGCACGAGCTGAACAACGTGCTCTCGACGGCGCTTCTCTCGACGCAGCTGCTCTTCGACGCGAGCCGCAACGAGAGCCCCTCGCCGAAGGCGCTGGCCGAGCTCGACTCCGCGGCCGACGGGATGGTCGAAGCGCTTCAGCGGCTGAAAGGGATGATCGAGATCGGCCGTCGTTCCGAGACCACGGGCGCGAACAAGTCGGGGCTGATCCGGTCCGTCGACCTGCTCCCGGTGCTCCGGGCGAGCATCTCCCGCGCGCGCCGGCCGGGCACGGAGGTGACTGTCCACGCGCCCGAGTCGAGCGAGGGTCCGGTTCGCGTCCTGGTCTGCGCCGGCGAGGCGGGGCTCGCGCTGGCGCTCGACGCGCTGCTCGCGAATGCTTGCGCGGGTGATGGCAGGCGGCCAGCGAGCCGCGTCGACGTCCGTCTCGGTGTGTCGCGCGAGCTCGACGGCGTCGCGCTCGAGATCGCCGACGACGGCCCGGGCTTCACGCGCCGCGAGCTGGGCCTGCCGATCGCGCCCTTCGAGAGCACGAAGGAAGGCGCCCAGGGCCTGGGCCTCTACACGGCGGAGCGTATCGCACGGGCGAGCGGCGGCTCGCTGCAGCGCCGGAACGCCGAAGGCGGCGGCGCGGTCGTCTCGCTCTTCCTGCCCGTCGCGACCTGAGCCGCGCGCCGGCCTCAGTCCTCGAGGTCGAAGGCCAGTCGCGGGGGGAGCCCGTGGAGCTCCACTCCTGCCTCGCGCAGGTCCCTGAGCAGCCGCACCCCGGCCGCATCTGCCGAGCGGAGCTCGCGGAGGTCGAGCGCGGTCTTCGAGAGGTCCTCGCCGAGCGTCGTCGCGAGCGCCTCGATCTCGCGCGAGGTCAGCTGGCCGTCCACGTGCACAACGCGGCCCGACGCCTCTTCTTCGACGGTGATCCGGACGGTCACGCCGCTCCCGGGAGCAATTCCGGTGCCCGAACCGATCGGCAGATCCGGGCTCGTCCGTCCGCTCGGCACGGCGAACGCCGGGTGCCGACTCACGAAATCTGGAGACCGCTCCCGACGGGTGGTGAGCCCGCGTGAGTCGACGCGCGCCCGAACGCCTCTTGCGAGCGCTCGTTCGTCCGCGCGCCGCGCGCAGCGTGGCGCGCGGATTGCACTGGGTCCGCGCGCAGGTTCGCATTCAGGGCCCGAGAGGGATGGGAGAAGTTCATGGTCCGCGTGAGTGCATTGCTGATTCTCGCTGCCGCATGCGCGGCCGTCGCGCCGGCTCAGGCGGCCGACAAGAAGCCGAACATCCTCGTCATCTGGGGGGACGACGTCGGCATCCACAACATCAGCGCCTACAACCTGGGCGTGATGGGCTACCAGACGCCGAACATCGATCGCATCGCCAGGGAGGGCGCGATCTTCACCGACGCGTACGCGCAGCAGAGCTGCACCGCGGGCCGCGCGTCGTTCATTCTCGGGCAGCACCCGTTTCGCACGGGGCTCTTGACGATCGGCATGCCCGGCTCGCCGCAGGGCATTCCCGATTGGGCGCCGACGATCGCCGATCTGCTGAAAGCCCAGGGCTACTCGACGGGTCAGTTCGGCAAGAACCACCTCGGCGACCGCGACTCACACCTGCCGACGGTGCACGGCTTCGACGAGTTTCTCGGCAACCTCTACCACCTGAACGCGGAAGAGGAGCCCGAAACCTACTACTACCCGAAGGATCCCGAGTTCAGGAAGGCCTACGGCCCGCGCGGCGTGCTGCACACGTGGAGCGACGGCAAGCGCGGTCAGAAGATCGAGGACACGGGCCCGCTCACGCAGGAGCGCATGAAGACGGTCGACGAGGAGATCTACGCCGCCGAGCAGAAGTTCGTCGCGCAGGCGGCGAAGGACAAGAAGCCGTTCTTCGTCTGGTTCAACACCACGCGCATGCACGTCTGGACGCACCTGAAGAAGTCGGCCGAGGGCCGCACGGGCATTGGCCTCTACCCGGACGGAATGGTCGAGCACGACGACATGGTCGGCGGAGTGCTGAAGCAGCTCGACGATCTCGGCATCGCGAACGACACGATCGTCGTCTACGGCACCGACAACGGCGCCGAGACGGGCACGTGGCCGGACGGCGGAACGACGCCCTTCCACGGCGAGAAGGGCACGACCTGGGAGGGCGGCTTCCGCGTGCCGATGATCGTGCGCTGGCCCGGCGTGATCAAGCCGGGAACGATCGTGAACGAGATCTTCTCGCAGGAGGACTGGCTGCCGACGCTGCTCGCCGCGGCCGGCGAGCCGGCGATCGTCGAGAAGCTCGCGAAGGGCTATCCGGCCAACGGCAAGACCTGGAAGGTGCACGCGGACGGCTACAACTTCCTGCCGTACTTCAAGGGCGAGACCAAGAAGGGACCGCGCGAGGAGATCTACTACTTCGGCGCCGGCGGCGAGCTCAATGCGATCCGCTGGAACGACTGGAAGGTGCACTTCGCCGTGCAGGACGGGAACATCGCGACGGCGACGCGCGACGTGCCCGGCTGGCCCGTGATCGTCAACCTGCGTGCCGACCCGTACGAGAAGGCGCCGCACGAGTCGATGATGTACCTGCGCTGGTACGCCGACAACATCTGGCTCTTCATTCCCGTGCAGGCGAAGCTGAAGACGTTCCTCACCACGCTCCCGCAGTTCCCGTTCCAGCAGGGCAGCAGCCTCAATGCCGCCGGGATCAACTACAACTCGCTGCAAGCGCTGCAGGCGATGAAGCGACTCAAGGAGATGGAGTCGCTTCCGGTCCCCAGCAACTGACGGCGGGCGCGGGCGCGGCGGCGCGCTAGACCGGGCTTTCGCCCGGGGGTAGTCTGCCGCCGTGCCTGCTCCCATCCGCTTCATCGAGCTGATCGAGGAGCTTTCGACTCGTTTTGCGGGACTCGACGCCGATCAGGTCGATGCCGAGATCGACCGAGGGCTCGAGCGGATCCTCGTCTACCTCGGCACCGACCGCGCCAGCCTGGTCGAGCTGCGCGAGAGCGACGCCGACGTCGTCACCACGCACAGCCGAAGGCGGATCGAGTCCGATGCGATCCCCTCGGTTCTCGGCTACGTCGTGGCGCAGACGTGGTACGCGCCGACGCTTCTCTCGGGTGAAGTCATCCGGCTGAACCGGATGCCGGACGACCTTCCCCCGGGAGCCGAGGTCGAGCGTCGGGACGGCGAGCGCTACAAGTTCAAGTCGCACCTGGGGGTGCCGCTCTCCGTCGCTGGCCGCTTCGTGTGCGCGCTCGCGACTGCGACGACGACGGATTTCCGCACCTGGACGGACGACGACGTCCACGAGCTGCGGGTGATCGGTCAGATCCTGGCGAACGCGCGCCACCGCGCGCGTCTCGAGACACACCTGCGTGAAAGTCTCGAAGAGATGCGCGAGCTGCGCGACCGGCTGCGCAGCGAGAACGCGTACCTGCGCGAGACGATCGACACCGAGACGGGCTTCGAGAAGATCGTCGGCCGCAGCCCTGCGCTGCGGCGCGTGCTCGATCAGGCCGCGCAGGTGGCGGCGACGTCGGCGTCGGTGCTCCTGCTCGGCGAGACGGGCACCGGCAAGGAGCTCGTCGCGCGCGCGATCCACGCGCGCAGCCCGCGCGCCGAGCGCGCGTTCGTGAAGGTGAACTGCGCGGCGCTGCCGGCATC
>CAZMKX010000107.1:0-8740 GCA_964566375.1 uncultured Myxococcales bacterium | reverse complement strand
GCGCGAAGCGCCCGGGCTGGACGCTGGACGCGCTGAAGTCCGCGATGGTCGGGCGGTCGCACCGCGCGAAGCAGCCGAAGGACCGGCTGAAGCAGATCATCGACACCAGCCACCGGCTGCTGGGCATGCCCGCCGACTACAAGCTCGCGATCGTGCCGGCGTCCGACACCGGTGCAGTCGAGATGGCGATGTGGTGTCTGCTGGGTGAGCGCCCGGTCGACGTTCTGGCGTGGGAGAGCTTCGGGCAAGAGTGGGTGACCGACGCCACGCAGCAGCTGAAGCTCGACGCGCGGATCCTCTCCGCGCCGTACGGCGAGCTGCCCGATCTGTCCAAGGTCGACTTCGCGCGCGACGTGGTGTTCCCGTGGAACGGGACGACCTCCGGCGTGCGCGTCCCGAACGGCGACTGGATTCCCGCGACGCGCGCGGGTCTCACGCTCTGCGACGCGACCTCGGCCGTGTTCGCGATGAAGCTCGCCTGGTCGAAGCTCGACGTCGTGACGTGGAGCTGGCAGAAGGTGCTCGGCGGGGAGGCGGCGCACGGCATGCTCGCGCTCTCGCCGCGCGCGGTGGCCCGGCTCGAGACCTACACGCCGCCACGTCCGCTGCCGAAGATCTTCCGCCTGGCGAAGAAGGGGAAGCTCGATCTCGAGCTCTTCGCGGGCTCGACGATCAACACGCCCTCGATGCTCTGCGCCGAGGACGCGCTGGACGGTCTGGCCTGGGCGGAGAAGATCGGCGGCCTCGACGCGCTCGTCGCGCGCAGCGAGGGCAATCTCGCGGTCGTCGCCGGTTGGGTCGCGCGCACGCCCTGGGTCGACTTCCTGGCCGCGGACGCCGCGACGCGATCCAACACTTCGGTGTGTCTGAAGATCGTCGACCCGTGGTTCGCCGGGCTCGCGGACGCCGGGCGCGCGGACGTGATCAAGAAGCTCACGAGCCTGCTCGAGAAGGAGGGCGTCGCGCTCGACGTCGCGAGCTATCGCGACGCGCCCCCCGGCTTGCGCATCTGGTGCGGGGCCACCGTCGAGCGAAGCGACCTCGAGGCGCTCACGCCCTGGCTCGACTGGGCGTGGACGGAGGTCCGCGGCTGATTCCGGGAGGCGCGCGACCCGATCGAAGGAAGGGGGGCGGGCCGCGCGCGACCCGGAGCGACGCTTCAGGTCGAGGCCCTCAAGTTGCTGCGGACGGCCAGACAGAGCTCGTCCACGTCGAAGGGCTTCGAGAAGAACGCCGCGGCGTTGCGCTTGGCGGCCTCGGAGCGGGTCTCGATGTCGCCGAACGCCGAGATCAGGATCACGGGAATGCGGAGCGCGGCCTCGCGCACCAGATCGAGCAGCTCGAGTCCCGACAGGAACGGCATTCGAACGTCCGTGATCACCAGATCGACGCCGAGCGGGACGCGGTGGCTCCGGTAGACCGAGATGCGCTGCACCAGCTCGGCGCCGTCCTGACACGCGATCACGCGGTAGCCGCTGCGGCGCAGCTGCGCGAGCAGCAGACTGCGCATCGCGCCGTCGTCCTCCGCGAGCAGGATCACGGGCCGTCGGTTCCAAGTGAATTCCCAGGGCTCGCCGGACCGCTCGTCGCTCCGCGCCTCGGCGCGCCTCACCAGGCCGCTGCTGCCGAGGTCGAAGCTCTCGCGCATTCCGCGTCTCTGCGGATCCCGCGTTCCGTCCATCTTCATCATCAGCTCCCGTGCGGTGGTTCGCTGGAGCGAAGGTCTGGCAACTCCCGTGCCAGCCGCGGGAACGGACCGCACGAGCGCCGCCGGCGTGCCGTGCTACGCAGATGGGTGTCGCGGGCGGTCGCGGGGCGGGGCAGGAATCCCCGCCCGGGCAGTTTGCCCCGCGCTCAGTCGCGCTCGTAGGCGCTGAGCTTCCGGTACAGGGTCTTGCGGTCGAGACCGAGGATCCTCGAAGCGGTGGTGCGATTCCCGCCGACGACCTCGAGCACGTGCAGGATGTAGCGTCGCTCCACCTGCTCGAGCGGAAGCAGCTCGCCGGGGTCCTGCCCCGCCAGGACGAGCTGCCGCGGCCGATGTTCGCGGATGCGCTCCGGAAGGTCCTCGACGCCGATCTCGTCGCCCGCGCTGAGCGCGACCGCGTGCTCGATGCAGTTGCGCAGCTCGCGCACGTTGCCGGGCCAGTCGTACGCGAGCAGCCGCTCCGCGGCGGCGCGCGAGAAGCGCCGCGCCGCCTTCGCGGTCCCCGACGCGGACTTCTCGAGCAGGTCCTGCGCGATCAGGAGCACGTCGTTCCCGCGCGTCCGCAGCGGAGGGAGCGCGAGCCGCACGACGTTGATGCGGAAGTAGAGATCCTCGCGGAAGCGTCCAGCTTCGACCGCGCTCTCCAGGTCCCGGTGTGTCGCGGCGATCAGGCGCACGTCGACGGGGATCTCGACCGCGCCGCCGATCGGCCGCACGCGCCGTTCCTCGATCACGCGCAGGAGCTTCGCCTGCACGCCGAGCGGCATGTCGCCGATCTCGTCGAGCAGGAGGGTTCCGCCGTCGGCCTGCTCGATCAGACCCTTGCGATCGCGGTGCGCGTCGGTGAAGGCGCCGCGCACGTGTCCGAAGAGCTCGCTCTCGAGGAGGGTCTCGGGCATCGCTGCGGAGTTGATCGCGACGAACTCGCCGGCGGCACGCGCGCCGCGCCGGTGAAGCGCTCGCGCGACGAGCTCCTTTCCCGTGCCGCTCTCGCCCACGATCAGCACCGACGCGTCGGATCGGCTGAGCCGATCGAGCAGTCCGAAGAGCTTGCGCATCGGGGGGCTCTCGCCGAGCAGCTCGTCGAACCGCTGAGCGGTCTCGACCGCGCGGCGCAGCTCGCGCACGCGACGCTCGAGCGTCCGATGGTGCGCGGCGCGCTCGAGCACGAGCGCGAGCGCGTCCGTGTCGATCGGCTTCGCGACGAAGTCGTACGCGCCCGCGCGGATCGCGGCGATCGCGGAATCGAGGCTGCCGAACGCGGTCATCACCACCACCGGCACGTCCGGGCGTCGCTCGGCAAGATGCGCGCAGAGCGCGATGCCGTCGAAGCCCGGCATTCGCTGGTCGGTCAGCACCACGTCGAAGTCGTCTCGCTCGAGCCGCTCGAGCGCATCGGGTGCCGAGGTCGCGCTCTCGCAGGAGACGCCGTTCCGCGGCAGATCGACCTCGAGCAGCGCGCACAGCTCCGGATCGTCGTCGACGACGAGGACGCGCGGGGTCACGCCGCCGCCGCCGGGAGATAGACGGCGAAGCAGGCGCCCTCGCCCGGCCGGCTCTCCACGTCGATCCAGCCGCCGTGATCCCGAACGATCCCGTCGACGATCCAGAGGCCCAGACCGGTGCCGCGACCCTCGGGTTTGGTCGTGAAGAACGGCTCGAACACCCGCGAGAGGTCGGCCGCGGCGATCCCCGGGCCCTCGTCCCGGATCGCGAGGCGGTGATACTCGGCGTCCGCACGCACGGGCCGCGACAGGCTCCGTCCCGAGACCGTGCGGACGTCGACGATGACGCGCCCCCCGCGCTCCATCGCGTCGATGGCGTTCGACGTGAGGTTCGCGACGATCTGCTCGATCTCCCCTCGCTGCCCGCAGACGCGCGGCGCCCGCGCGCTGCTCGTCAGCTCGAGCGACACAGATCGGTGACGCGCGAGAGGCTCGAGCAGCGAGAGTCCCTCGCGCACGACGTCGTTCAGATCGACGTGGTCGATCCGCCCGGGAGCGCGACGCGCGAATCCGAGCACGCTGCGGATCGTTTCGGTCATCCTCCGGGCCTGCTGTCGGATGATCTCGGCGTTCTCGACCACGGAGCCGGCGTCTTCGCTGCCGTCGGAGATCAGCTTGGCGCGGCCGAGCACGACGTTCAGCGGGGTTCCGAGCTCGTGGGCGAGCCCGGAGGCGAGGCGACCGATGCTGGCCAGGCGGTCCGCGTGGCGGAGCTGAGAGAGCGCCTGGACGCGCTCCGCGTTGGCGGTGTCGGCCGCCTGGCGCGCCGCCGCGAGCTGGCCGGTCATCGCGTTCATCTGTCCGGCGAGCGCGGTGATCTCGTCGCGGCCGCCGACCTCGACGCGCGCGGACAGGTCGTTCGCCCCGACGCTGCGCGCGTGCTCGACGAGCCGCGCGAGGCGCGCACCGACCAGCCGCGCCCCGACGGTGAAGGCGATCGCGAGGCTCACCCCCAGCAGCGCGACGGTGAGGGCCGTGAGCCGGATCACGCGTGCCTGGATGAAGCTCGCGAGTCGCTGCCGCGACTCGGAGAGCGCGATCGTGCCCCGTCGCGTTCCGCCGACGACGATCGGGACCCGCACCTCGATCCGCATCGGATCCGGCTCCGGCTCGGTTCCATCTCCGGGAATCCACCGCGCCGTCGCGAGCGGCTCGGCGCCGTTCGCCTCGTCGATCGCGCGCCGCGCTGCGAGCTCGGGCTCCGCGGACCATGAGCGCTCGATCTCACTTCGCAGCACCCGCCCGAGCACCGACAGATCGCGGCGGGTGTCCTCTTCGGAGAGCCGCAGCTCGTGCCGGATCGTCAGGAACTCGATCGTCCCCAGAACGGGCAGGAACGCGAGGAAGATCGCGAAGACGAGCTTCCGGACCAGCCGCATGGCGGGAGGGTTAGCGCCGATTCCGGGCGTCGCCACGCCTCGGGCAGCGCCCCCGCGGGGGCGACGTTACGATCGGCAGATGCCGATCTTTGGCAGACGAGCCTACGACCGCTCCGATTCGATCTCACGTGCGACGCGGGCGCTGGGCAGGGGCCGGCGCAAGCGCGCGATTGCAGAGTATCGCCGCGTGCTGGAGCAGGAGCCGGGCAATCCGATCCTGCTCGCGAAGCTCGCCGTGCTCCTGGCCGAGACGAATCAGCTCTCGGAGGCGCGTGAGAGGTTCGCCGCGGCCGCCGAGCGGTACGAGAAGCAGGGCTTTCCCGAGAAGGCGCTCGCCGTCTACGTCCAGGCGTCCGGCTTCCTGCCGCGCCGGATCGAGCTGTGGGAGGCGATCTCGGGCTTGAACCTCGCGCGCTCGCGGCGCGCCGACGCGGTCGCGGCGCTGCTCGAGGGACGAACGCACTTCCGGCGCAGGAAGCAGCGGCCGCTCGCGATCCGCCTCCTCCGTCAGGCCACGCGCATCGAGCCCTGGCACTTCGAGGCGACTTTCGACCTGGCGCGCACGCTCGCGAAGAGCGGCTCCAGGGCCGAGGCGGACCGGCTCCTGCAGGGCCTGTGCGAGCGGAATCGCGACACCGATCTGCGTCGCGTGCGATTCGAGATGCTCCGGCGCTCGCCGACGCCGGCGGCCGCCTGGCGCTGGCTTCGCGCCGCCGTCCGCGGGACTTGAACGGTGAAGCTCGCCGTCCGCCAGTGGGGTGCGACCGCCTGGCTGGCGGGGGCGGGGGCCGTCGGCGAGAGCCCCCTGTTCGCGATCGACTACGTGCTGCGCGCGCTGCGCGTGATCGTGCTGATCTCGCTCTGGCGGATCGTGCTGGCCGATCCCGCCGCGGAATCGCCGGTCCCGCTCGGCACGGTGCTGACGTATGCGCTGCTCGCGGAGGTCTTCTCGGAGCAGCTCGCGGTGAAGACGACGATCAGCGACGCATTCTGGCAGGGCTCGATCGCGCAGCACTTCCTGCGGCCGATGGGGCTCGTGCCGCAGTTCGCGGCCGAGATGCTGGGCGGGTGGATCGTCCACTTCGCGCTCTTCTCGATTCCGCTCCTGCTCGCCGCGCCGCTGCTCGGCGTCGATGCGCGGCCGGCGAGCGCGCTCGCGGCGCTCGCGTTCGCGGCGAGCCTCGCGCTCGCCATCTGCGTCGGCTTCGCGATCGATTTCATCGCGTCGGCGCTGACCGTCGCGCTCGAGCAACCGGTCTGGCTGGTGCAGTGGGTACGGCAGGCCGTGGCCGTGGTGCTCGCCGGCGCGGTCGTGCCGCTCGCGCTCCTGCCCTGGAATCTCGGGCCGGCGCTCGAGTGGCTGCCGTTCGCCTCGCTGGCCTGGGCGCCGCTCGCGATCTACACCGGCATCGGCGACGTCGGGCGGCTGCTCGCGCTGCAGGTGTTCTGGGCGCTGGCGCTCTGGCCGCTCGCCGCCTGGCTCTGGCGCGCGAATCGCGAGAAGGTGGTCGGCCATGGCGGATGACGCGAGTCTCTCGACGCTGCGCCGCATGGCCGCGCTCTGGGCCTTGTACGCGCGCATGGACCTGCTCTGGGTCGCGCGCGGCCTGCGCGTGAGCGTCGCCTGGTACGTGGGCGACCTGCTCGTGAGTCTCTCCGCCGTGACGTGGAGCTTCCTGCTCGCGGAGCGCTTCGACGGCATCGGTTCGTGGACGAAGCCGCAGGTCGTGTTCATGCTCGGGTTCGCGCTCGTCGTGCGCGGCGCGATCGAGCTCGGTTTCGGCTTGAACAACGCGTTTCCGAGCCGCCGCATCGGCCGCGGGCAGCTCGACCACATGCTGCTCATGCCACAGCCGCTCTGGATGACGATCGCAACCGACGGCTTCTGCCCCGCTTCCGGGTCCGGTCAGCTTCTGGCGGGCAGCGCGGTGATCGCCTGGGCCGTACACGCGCTGGCGTTGCCCGTGAACGCGGGGTGGCTCGCGCTCCTCGTGCTGCACGTCGCGTCGGCAGCGGCGATCATGCTCGCGTTCGCGTACTCGTGGGGGAGCCTGGCCTTCGTCGCCCCGCGCGGAGCCGAGGAGCTGAACTCGTCGACGATGCGGCTGCTGGAGCAGCTCAAGCCGTTCCCGCTCGACGGCGTGGGCAGCCTGCTCACGCTCGGCCTCCTCAGCGTCGTGCCCGCGGGCTTTCTCGCCTGGCTTCCGAGCCGCATCCTGCTGGGGCTCGACACGTCGGCGGGCGCGTGGCTCTGGACGCCGCTCGCGGCGATCGCCTTCGTCGCGCTTGCGGCCGCCGTCTTCAGCCGGGGTCTGAGGCGCTACGGACGTACGGGCTCGACCCGGTATCTGGCGCATGGCTTCCGCCGTTAGCCTTCGCGGTGTCTGGAAGGTGTACCGCCAGCGGCAACGCTCGGCGCGGCTCCGCGACGTCTTCCGGAACCTGGTGAGCCCCACGGTCGTGCGGATCGAGGCGCTGCGCGGAATCGATCTCGACGTCGCCCGCGGCGAAGTCGTCGCCTATGCGGGGCCGAACGGCGCCGGCAAGAGCACGACGATCAAGCTGCTCTCGAGCCTGCTCGCGCCGGACGCGGGCACGGTCCGCGTGCTCGACCTCGATCCGGTGAGAGATCGCGTGCGCCACGTGGGCCGGATCGGGGTCGTCTTCGGGCAGCGCACGGAGCTGTGGTGGGACCATCCGATCGCCGCGAGCTTCGCGTGGAAGCGCGTCGTCTGGAACATCCCGCGCGAGCGCTACGTGCGCATGCTCGGGCTCGTTCGCGAGCTGCTCGGCCTCGACGAGTTCATGAACGCGCTCGCCCGCGAGCTCTCGCTCGGCCAGCGAATGCGCGCGGACCTGGCGATGTCGCTCCTGCACGAGCCCGAGATCCTCTTCCTGGACGAACCGACGCTCGGCCTCGACGTCGTCGCACGCCGCAGGATCCTCGGCTTCGTCCGCCAGCTGAATCGCGAGCGGGGACTCACCGTGGTCGTCACGAGCCACGACATGGACGAGCTCGAGCAGCTGGCCGGCCGCATCGTCCTGCTCCACCGCGGCAACATCGCCTTCGACGGCGACTTCGCGCAGCTGCGCCGTCAGGGGAGTGATCGGCGCATCCTCCTGCTCGAGACCACGGACGGCGAGGCGCCTCGTCTCGCGGGTGCCGAGCGCACGGGCGGCGAGAACGGGCGACACGAGTACGTGTACGACGCGACGCGCGTGCAGCTCTCGGACCTGCTCGAGCAGGCTGCCGGACAGACGCGCATCCTCGACGTCGAGACGCACCGCGCGCCGATCGACGATCTGGTCGCGGACCTCTACGAACGCTGGCAGGGCGAGCGGCGCTGATGCGTGCGGCTCAGCAGCAGCGGCCGCGCTTCGCGCCGTGCTCGCAGAGCGTGCGCCGCGGATCGGGGCCGAGCTCGGTCGCGCCGACGAAGCCGCGCAGGAAGAGACGCAGCGCCGAGAGTGCGGAGCGGAGCCGAGTCATGTCTCGAGCACCTCCACCGCGACTTCGCGCGGTGCTCCCGGTCCGCGCAGCACCTTCCACCACACGCGCACGGCATCGAGCACGACGATCGCGACCAGCACCATGAACAGGGCCGTCACCGCCGCGTCGAGCCGTGCGTTGAACACGAGCGTCTTCACCTCGCGCAGCTTCTCGGCCGGCACGAGCCCCTGCGCGAGCTGCCCCGCGAAGTAGTCCGCCTGGGCGAGGAAGCCGATCCGGCGGTCGGGGTCGAAGAGCTTCTGCCAGCCGGCGGTCATCGTGACGGTGAGCAGCCACGCGAGCGGAGTCGCCGTGGTGAACGCGAACGCGGGCCTGCGCGACTTCACGAAGAGCGTCGTCGCGAGCGCGAGCGCGGTCGCGGCGAGCAGCTGGTTCGCGATCCCGAAGAGCGGCCAGAGCGAGTTGATGCCGCCCAGCGGGTCGATCACGCCCTGGTACAGGAAGTAGCCCCAGCCGCCGACGATCAGCGCCGAGGCGAGCAGGTTCGCGGGCAGCGAGGACGTGCGGCCGAGCGGCGCCCACAGATTGCCGAGCATGTCCTGCAGCATGAAGCGCCCGACGCGCGTGCCCGCGTCGAGCGTCGTCAGGATGAAGAGCGCCTCGAACATGATCGCGAAGTGGTACCAGAGCGCCTTCA
>CAZMKX010000106.1:0-8812 GCA_964566375.1 uncultured Myxococcales bacterium | reverse complement strand
CGGCGGTGCCGACCGCCTTCGCGACCAGGAACGGGCTGCGCATGGGCAGCACGAACACGTTGGTCAGGAAGCGCAGTCGCGTGGTGACGGCGGCCATTGCGCCGATCGCCACCCACGGATCCGGCCACGGCGTGAAGTGCGGCCAGCGCGTCGAGCCGTCGGGCGTGTAGGGATAGGGGGTCTTCGGGTGCTCGGGGTGAACCACGTGGTCCGAGACCGCGACGGCGTCCCAGCCGCACTGGTCGGCGCTGCGCGCGAGCGCGGTCAGGTCCGCGGGCGCGTTGTACGCGGTGGCCATCACGAACTTCATCGCGTCTCCTCAGCGAGCAATGAGTTGCCCCGGCGAAAAATGCAACGTGTTATGTTTTCACGGCTGCCGTCAAATGGGGAGGTCGAACTCATGTCGCGCATTGCGTTGCCGCCGTACCCGAACGGCTGGTTTGCGGTGGGGCACTCCGATCGGCTGGCGCGCGGCAAGACGCTCGCGGTGCACTATCTGGGTCGGGACATGGTCGTCTGGCGCGGCGAGGACGGCGCCGTGCGGGCCGCCGACGCGTTCTGTCCGCACCTGGGCGCGCACCTGGGGAAGGGGGGCGTCGTCGAGGGCAACACGATCCGCTGTCCCTTCCACGGCTGGCGCTTCGAGGGCGAGCACGGCAAGTGCGTCGAGATTCCGTACGCCAGGCGCATTCCCGCGAAGGCGGAGATCGAGCTCGTTCCGGCACTCGAGTGCAACGGCATGATCCTGATCTGGCACCACCTCGAAGGGAAGGCACCGGAGTGGAAGCCCGAGGTCGTGCCCGAGATCCTCGATCCCGACTACGTGCTTCACCGCACCCACGAGTGGACCATCGACAGCCACCCGCAGGAGATCATGGAGAACGGCGTCGACTTCGCGCACTTCACGACGCTGCACGGCTGGAAGTGCAAGGCGATCCACTGGGAGCCGGACGGTCCGTACTACCGGCTCAAGATCGACGTCGACACGGGTGCCGAGGACCAGGCGGCCACGGCCTCGGTCACGACCGACGTCGACTCGTTCAACTCCGGGCCCGGCTTCCTGTACACGCGCTTCAAGGGCCAGATGGACGGAATCGCGGTCAACGCGCTCACGCCCGTCGGTCCCGAGAAGCTGCACATCATGCACCGCTACTACGCGCACAAGCGCTGCGATCCGCAGGTCGTGAGCGCGTTCTTCGACTTCTACGTGAACGACTACAACCTCGACGTGCCGATCTGGTCGAACAAGATCTACAAGGAGGCGCCGCTTCTCGCCGAGCCCGAGAAGGACTTCGGCCGCTTCCGCCGCTGGTATCGACAGTTCTACTCGAACGTCGACGCGAGCGAAGCGACGCGCTGAGATCCGGCGAGCGCCCTGGACACCGCACCGGCCGTTCGGGCTGGGACGGTGTCCAGGGATTCCAATCAGCGCGCCATCCGGTGCAGTGCGCAGATCTTGTTGCCGGACGGATCGCGGAGATAGGCGAGGAAGAGCGGGCCCATCCCGCCGGTGCGCACGCCCGGAGGATCCTCGATGCTGGTGCCGCCGTTGGCGACGCCCGCGGCGTGCCAGGCCTTCGCCTTCTCCGGTGAATCCGCGGCGAAGCCGATGGTGCTGCCGTTTCCGCCGCCGGCCTTGCCCCCGTCGATCGGCTTCGTGATCGCGAAGATCCCCGTCGGCGTGATGTAGAACACGCGGCCCTTGTCGTCCCGGGTTCCGGCGGGAATCCCGAGCGCTCCGAGCACGGCGTCGTAGAACCTCTTCGATGCTTCGATGTCGTTCGCGCCGACCATGATGTGGCTGAACATTGCGCGCTTCTCCTTCTGTGGGTTGATCCAAAAACGACGAGGGTGCGCATGCTATCGCATCGGCGCTGCGCGACGTCGAGCCCGGACGGCGCCAGCGACACGACGATGGCCGCTACGGCACCGGCACGAACTCCGCCACACCCCCGCTGATCGATCCCACCACCGGTGCCCCCGGCGCCGATCCCGCCGCCGAGAACGCGATCGATCCGTTCACGAGCAGACGCAGCACCTGAACGGCACCGCCGAGGTTCGTCTGCGCGAACGGCACCAGTGCACCGCCGAGCGGCAGCGTTCCGGGCGCATACAGCGCGGGGTTGAGCTCCACGATCGCCGAGTGCGCGGACGTGAAGCTCGACGCAACGCCCGTCACGCGCAGCGACGTGCCGCCGTCGAATGACGACAACGCGATCGCCGTCGACACTGGCGCGCCGTTCAGGGTCAGGCTCATCGTCGCGGTGCCGCTCGAAGAGCCGTAGGTCGTGTCGAAGGTGGCGTTCACGCTTCCCACCAGGGACAAACACGAAGCCGGATCGACCGGCGCCGTCCACGCGGGCCCGCCCGCGCCGATCTCCGTCTGCACCGCCGCCGCCCGACCGTCGATCCACGTGCGCACCGGCGTCAGGTACGGGTCCAGCGGTCCGGCGACGGGCTCGAGGAGAGCCTCCATTCGCGAGATCTCGGCGTTCAGCGCGGGCGCGTTCCAGATCGTCGACATCAGCGACTGCACGCGCGCCAGGAATGCGGCTCGCGAGGTCGGGTTCAGGTAGAGCCGGCGCGCGAGCATGGCGCGCGGGAAGACCACCGGCGCAGGCGTGTTCAGGTTTCCCGCGAAGGGGTTGCCGTTGGCGAACAGCGCGTCGATGCCCCAGGGCAGGAAGTGCAGCCGCCCTCCGTCCGCCGGATCGAAGTAGATGTAGAAGTTGTTCCGGTTGGACTGGTAGCCGTCCCAGTGGCCGATGATCCCCTCGACCGCCCAGTACGTGTAGAACTGGTCGAGGTCGACGAGCGGGGCGAGGGCGGCGAGAAGCTGGTCGTCGGGCAGCGCGAGTGCGGCGGTGATCGCGTCGAGATCGCTGCGGTCGGGGCTCTCCTCGTTCGTCTTCTTCTCGAACGTGTTCACCCACGTGGGGCGGAAGTCGCTGATCGTGCCCTCGTATACGTTGCCGGTCGTGTCCGCGAAGTAGCGCGCGAGGTAGGGCAGCTCGACCTCCTCGACGTTCACGTAGATGCCGAGGTCCTGTCCGTTCACCGTCACGTGCGCGAAGTTGCAGCGCGCCGCGGGCAGGCCGGCGGCGGCGAACAGCGCGTAGCCCAGGCACTGTTTCACGAGCGCGGGATCCTGCCGCGCGTTGTTGAGCGTGAGGTTCTCGAGCCCGTAGATGAGCTGGCCACCCACGTACTCGTCGCTGTCGACCTTGAGCGACGGCTTGAACTGATCGGCCGAGCCGTAGAAGCCCTTCTTGCGCAGCGCCACGTTGTTGTACGGCTGGCCGTCGATCGTGACGTTCGCGGGGAACTTCGTGTACGGGCTCACCGGCGGGCCGTCCATGCAGCCGGGGCCGAGCGTGTCGTAGACGTCGCGCGCCTGGAAGCGCAGCTCTTCCCAGTTCGCGGGTGCGAGCGTGATGTCGATCTCGAGCAGCCGCTCCGGGTCGTAGAGCAGGTCGCTCGGATCGGCGGGCCCGGCCGCGGCCTCGCACACCGGCTCGATCGGCGGCGGCAGCGGCGCGCTCGCGCGCTCGATCCCGACGGCTGCGCGGATGTCGCAGGACGCGGGCGCCGCCACGGCGCACTTGCGCGGCGCCGACACCCCCGAAGTGAGTCGCGCCAGGAACGCGCGCACCTCGTCGGCGTCGCCGGACGTGACCACGCCGTCGTCGTTCGCGTCGCCGCACTCGCACGCGTCGCCCGCGCTCGTGCTGCCGGAGTTCGACTGCGCAGAGTTCAGCTCGAAGGGGCAGTTGTCGTCGCACAGCGCGGCCTCGTTCGAGCACGGCGCGTCGCCGGCGATTCCCGAGAAGTCACCGTCGTCGGCGATTCCGTCGCCGTCGCGGTCGGGGATCGGCAGGTTCTGGCGCAGCGCGGAAAGGTCCTGCACGCCCGCTCCACCGGACCAGAGGTTCGGCGCGCCGTACGAGCTCGACACGCCGTCGGCGTAGGCGGCGGAGCTCGGGGCGGTGAGTGCGGTCGGCGCGGCCTCGAGCTTGAACACCTCCGTGCTACCGACACCCACGCCGGCGACGATCCCCTCTCCGGCGGGGCCGTACACGACCGCGTTCGAGGCGTCGCGGATCACGAGCTGCCAGTTCGAGTTGCTGACGTTGAACGGCACGGCGCTGACGTACGTGCCGCTGCCGGCCGAGCCCGCGCGGACCTCGATCAGCCAGTCGCCGGCGTCGGGGTCGTAGCCCGCGTCCTCGGTCCGGATCGGATCCTCGAAGACGGTGATCAGCGTCCCCGCGCGCAGGTTCGACCAGACCGCCGCGTTCGAGAACACGAGCTGAACGGTGCACGCCGCGCCGTCGCACACGTCGAGCCGCCAGCCGCGCACGTCGAGCCCGTCCGCGACCACCGCCAGCTCGAACCAGTCGCCGCCGTTGCCGACCACGCGCCCCAGCGTGGTGTCGGCCGCGAGCCCCCCCTCGGAATCCGCGTTCACGTCGCCGCCGTTCAGCCAGGCGGTCGGGCCCACCGCGTTGTACTCGTTGAGCACCATCTTCGCTGCGCGCGCGGACGGAGCTCCGGCGGCGGCAAACAGGCAAGACAGGCAACTCAGCACCAGGACGACGTGGGCTCGGCTACGCGCGCGCATGAGCCGCTCAGTCTACGGGAACTCCAAGCTCGGAAGGGCCGGAAAATCGCGCGCCTACGGGATCCCGACCGGGCTCTCGCACGTTCTCGCGGAGCCGCACGTGCCGGACCCGAAGACGCGCAATGCCCCAGATTCCCGCCCGAGCTTCCGCCTAGCGGCGACCCGACGGGGCGCGCGCCTCCCTCGGGAGCACCGCCAGTGCCTCCGTCTCACAAAGCAGATCCGGCCGGCAGATCGGCGCCGCCACCAACACGTTGGGAAACCCCTCGAAGCCGGCTTGCCGCAGCTTCTGCCGGAGGCGCGCCGCGTCTGCCGGCCGCTTCAGGTACGTCACCGCCGAGACCACGTCGTCGAAGGTCGCACCCTGTCCTTCGAGCAGGGCCGCCACGTTCACGAGCATGCGCTCCACCTGGGCTTCGAGGTCATCCGGATGCGCGGTCCGACCCGCCTCGTCGATGCTCGCCGTGCCGGAGACGTGCAGCGCCACCTTGTTGGCCTCCACCACTCGCATTCCGCGCGCGAAGTCGGAGCCGTACAGCGGCGCCTCGTTGAGGGTGGGCGCGGTCATCACCGTGCGCGCGAGCGGGCGCGCACCGGGACCGGCCTGGATCGCGTACACGCCCAGGCAGAGATCGTGCACGTCGGGAACCGGGGCGCCGCCGATGCCGGTGCTGGCCGGGGCCGGGTCGATCCCGCGCGCCGCGAAGAACTCGCGCCGCGCTCGGTTGAGATCGGCGTAGTCTCGGTCCATGTGGCGCAGGTGGATCCAGGTTCGGACGACGTCGCGGAAATCCATTCCGGCCTGCTGCAGCAGCTCTTCGGCCAGGGCGAACATGGCGAGCGCTTGCCGGTACGCGTTCTCGCCGGGCCCGTAGAGTCCGCCCGCGAGAAGTCGCACCTCGTCGCCGACCTGGACGCGCAGACCGCGGGGACGAGCGCACTCGACGCAGCTGCAGGCGGACCGCGCCTCGACGTCGTCGAGACGCAGTGGCGGCGCCTTCGGAGCGGGAAGGAGGGCCTGCACGGCGACCTCGAGGCAGGCGCGCTCGTTCAACGGGGGCTGCTCGATCTCCGTAGCGGCGGGTCCGGGCGACCGCTCCGCGCACGCGCCGAGAATCCGACGGCGAGCGGCACGGGCGGGCTCGAGGTGCCTGAGCACGCTGCGCAGGAAGAGCGTCTCGGAGACGACGGCCGCGTAGCTTCCCCCCTCGGCTTCGAGGACGGCGAGAATCGCGCGATACACCGCCTCGGCCTGTCGTCCCGCGTCTGCAGCGTCCGCGGGTGGCTGGCAGCGGAGATAGAGCTCTCTGGCGACGGGCCCCTCCACCCGACGGAGAACGATCGAGCAGCCGTGTGACTCGACCGTCTCGGCGAGGGATTGGGGAGACACTGCGATCCTCCGACGGGCGACTGCGCGCGGTGCTCGCGAACGTCGCCTGCACGGGCAGGCCTCGTGCCCTGAGCCGCTGAGACGAGCGGCTAGCAGCCGTCCGTCGGCAGCTGACCGTCGGGCTCGGTGGAGAAGAACGTGAAGCCCTTCGGCTTGTTCTTCTCGAAGCAGTTTCCGATTCCCGGCTCCGGCCCGAAAGGCGGCGGAGTCTGCAGGTAGAGGATGTCCGCACCCGGGATGCCGATCGGCGGAGCGTTCTCTCCGTTGTCGCTCAGCTTGTTGAGGTAGACGAGATTGTTGTTCGAGGAGGGATCCGCGATCGGCGGGCTGTTGATGCAGTTGCGGCTTGGATCACCCAGGGAGGTGGCCGTGCACCAGCCCAGCACCGCGATTCCGGCGAAGTCGTTCCCGTCGACGTCGTTCTTCCCGATCACGTGGTCCGAGACGCCGAGGAGCAGAACCCCGAAGCCGGGAATCAGGCCCGCCTGGAAGCTCCCCGGAGGCGCGGGGTTGGGCAGGTTGTTGTCGTAGATGTTGTTGTGCTCGATCACCCAGTTGGCCATGACGGGCTTCGGCGGGTTCCCCGCCGCGTTCGGGTGGTAGAGGCCGACGCCGACGCTGTTGTCGTGGATGTCGTTGTGGGTCGCCAGGACGTTGTTCGAGACGGTGATCTCGAGGCCGGTCGGGCTCCCGTAGAGGTCGTTGCCGATCACGCGCACGTTCTCCGAGCCGGCCACCCACAGCGACGTGTCCAGCGAGCCGTAGGAGACGTTGTTCTGCACCAGGCCGTTCACGGAGAGGGTCGGATACAGCCCGTTGTCGAGGTTGTTGACGGACTCGTTCTGGATGAACTTGAAGCCGTTCACCCAGCGGGTCTGGATTCCGTTTCTCGGAAACCCTTCCACCGTGAAGCCCCGGATGTAGAAGCCCTGCAGCTCGGCGGGGCACGTGGAAGAGGTCGGCACGCAGCCCGGAGGCGCGGCAAAGACCCCTGTCCGCTGGGTTCCATAGTGCAGCAGACGGACCTTGCCCGCGTCGCCCCGACCCTTGTTCACCTTGCCGATCAGCCGGAGATTCGCCGTCGTGACGTGGAGGCCGTAGTCGGCGTTCCCGATCTCCTGGTACGTCCCCGGCTCGACGAGGATGGTGTCGCCCGGCGACGCGGCGTCGATCGCCGCCTGGATCGATTCGCCCGGAGCGACGCGATGAACCTCCGCCTCGGCGACGGTGGCGGTGGCGAACAGCGCGACTGCGAGCAGCGTGCACGAACGGCGCAGACTCATCTCTTCTCTCCGGACTCGAGTTCGGCGGAGTGGCAACGCCCGCCCGTTCCCGTTTCTACGCGGCTCACCAGTGCGTGTCAATTGCCGCTGCGGGGTGGATCACCCAGAGCCGCGCCGCGCCATGGCGGTCTCGCGAGCCCGGGGCCTGTGTTTGCTTCGCATCACCCGATCACCCACAATCGCCTCGATCGGGAACGAGGTCTCCGAGGCGATGAATCCGCGACAGCGAGCCCGAGCCGGCGCAAGCGCCTGCACCTCGAGGGCCCCCGCCGGGGCCGGACTCGTGCTCGCCGCAGTGCTGGCGCTCGCGGCGTGTGAGCGCGATTCGGCGCAAGCGTTGCTGACGTTCCCGAGCGAGGCCGCCGGCCGTCTCGAGATCACCTATCCCCTCGACGAGACGCTCTTCCCGCCCGAGCTCGTCGCCCCGACCTTCGTCTGGCGAGACGAGACCGAGGGCGTGGCGCGCTGGGAGGTCCTGCTCCGATTCGAGCCCAGCGACGAGCTGCTCCGGTTCTCGACCGCCGAGCCGCGCTGGCGCCCCTCGGACGAGGACTGGGCCGAGATCAAGCGGCGCAGCGCGACGCGCGACGCCGAGGTGGCGGTGGTCGGCGTGGGCCCGGGCTCGACGCCCGCCAGCGCCGCGAGCGTCCGCATCCGCACGTCGCCCGACCCGGTCGGTGACTCGATCTTCTATCGCGAGGTTCCGCTGCCGTTCATCACCGCCGTCCAGGACCCGTCGCGAATCCGCTGGCGCTACGGATCGATCGACTCACAGACGCAGCCGCCCATCGTCCTCGAGAACCTGCCGGTCTGCGGGAACTGTCACTCCTTCTCGAGAGACGGCAGCCTGCTCGGCCTCGACGTCGACTACGGCAACGACAAGGGAGGCTACGCGATCCTTCCGGTTGCTCCGCAGATGGTGCTGAGCGACGAGAAGATCATCACCTGGAGCGACTACAAGAAGGACGACGGCGAGCTCACCTTCGGCCTCCTTTCCCAGGTCTCGCCGGACGGGCGCCATGTGATCAGCACGGTCAAGGACCGCGCGGTGTTCGTGGCGACGCCCGAGATCGAGTTCTCCCAGCTCTTCTTCCCGATCAAGGGCATCCTCGTCGTCTACGACACCAAGACCGGTCGTTACACGGCCTTGCCCGGCGCGGACGATCCCGAGTACGTCCAGAGCAACCCGACCTGGAGCCCGGACGGGAAGTGGGTCGTCTTCGCGCGGACGAAGGCCTACCGCAAGGGACGGATCGAGAACGCGGAGAGCATCCTGCTCGACGAGAAGGACGTACCCGAGTTCGTCGAGGGCAAGCAACCCTACAAGTTCGACCTGTACCGCGTTCCGTTCAACGACGGTCGCGGCGGAGCAGCGGAGCCGATCGAGGGCGCTTCGCACAACGGCAAGAGCAACTTCTTCGCGAAGTTCTCGCCGGACGGAAAGTGGATCGTCTTCTGCAAGGCCGAGAACTACATGCTGCTGATGCCGGACAGCGAGCTCTACATCGTCCCGGCCGA
>CAZMKX010000105.1:2850-8899 GCA_964566375.1 uncultured Myxococcales bacterium | reverse complement strand
CTCATCGCGTCTCTCCTCGGAGATCCGCCGCCGCATCGAGCACGGCGTGGATGATCTTGTCGTAGCCGGTGCAGCGGCAGAGGTTTCCCGCGAGCCAGTAGCGGGCCTCCTCCTCACTCGGATCGGGATTGCGCTCGAGCAGCGCCTTCGCCGCGACGATGAAGCCCGGCGTGCAGATTCCGCACTGCAGCGCGGCGTGCTCGAGGAATTTCCGCTGCAGCACGTGGATCTGGTCGCCCTTCGCGACGCCCTCGATCGTCTCGATCTTGCGCCCCTCGGCCTCGGGCGCCAGCACCAGGCACGCGCAGACGAGCCGCCCGTCGAGCATGACCGAGCACGCGCCGCAGTCGCCCGTCGAGCAGCCTTCCTTGGTGCCGGTGAGCGCGAGCTCGTCACGCAGGACATCGAGCAGGCTGCGGTCGGCCGAGGTGAGGAACTCCGTCGCCTCGCCGTTCACGTGGGTTCGAACGTGGATCTTCATGCGGATGCCCTGCTCCCTCGCGCGCGCTCGAAGGCGGCGGCTGCGGCGCGCTTCGTCAGCACGCCCGAGATCTTGCGGCGGAACTCGACGGTGCCGCGCTTGTCCGAGATCGGTGTCGCAGCCGCGCTCGAGGCCGCGGCCGCGCGCGCCAGCGCCGCGTCGTCGCCGCGCGAGCCGACCAGCGCCGCCGCCGCGGTCGGCACCAGGATCGCCGTCGGCGCGACCGCGCCGAGGGCGACACGCGCCTGTGTGCAGACGCCGCCCGAGTCGAGCGTCACCGATACGCCCGCGCCGACCACGGCGATGTCCATCTCGGTGCGCGGGATGAAGCGCAGGTACGCGTCGGCGCTGCGCGCGCCGGGCTGCGGGATCTCGAGCCCGACCAGGAGCTCGCCCGGCCGCAGGACGTTCCTGCCGGGCGCGGTGTTGAAGCGCTCGACCGGAACGCGCCGCTCGCCGTCGGGCCCGGCGATCACGCACGTCGCAGACACGGCGATCAGCGCGGGAACCGTGTCGGCCGCCGGCGAGGCGTTGCACAGGTTCCCGCCCACCGAGGCGCGGCCCTGGATCTGCGTCGAGCCGATCAGGTCGACCGCCTCGACCAGACCCGGCACGAGCCGCGCGAGCTCCGCATTCTCGACGACGACCGCCGCCGGCAGCGCCGCTCCCAGCCAGATTGCGCCCGGTCCCGTGCGCAGCGTGCCGAGCTCCGGAATGCGCTTCACGTCCACGAACACGCTCGGCGCCGCGCGGCCGGTGCGCATCTGCACGATCAGGTCCGTGCCGCCCGCGAGCACGCGCGCGCCGGGCTGCCGGAGCAGCTCGGACGCGCGCGCCAGGGTGGTCGGCGCCTCGTAGCGGATCTCTTCCATCAGCGGATCGCGATCGGGTTGATGATCGCCTGCACCGCCCCGGCGAACTTCGGCTGGCCGAGCACGAACAGGAACTCGTAGCCCTTGTCCGCCGCGAGCGGCCCCACGTTCATGTTCTCGAGCAGATGCACGCCGTTCTTCGCGATCAGGATCTGGTGCACCGGGAAGGCCTCCTTCGGGTCCTCCGGCGGGATCGCCTCGACCGCCCAGCCGTCGGAGCCGACGGCCACGACGCCGAGCGACGCGAGATACGCCGCGCCCTCCTTGCCGAGCCCGGGCTCCGTCTCCAGGAACTTCTTCTTGTCCTTCGCGGCCATCGACGCGAGCCAGCCGGTGTGGATGAGCACGACGTCGCCCTTGCGGATCGGCGTGCCCTGCTTGGCGACCGCGGCCTCGATGTCGGCGCGGTTCACCGCCGCGCCCGGCGCCAGGTTCCCGCCCTTCAGCGCGACGATGTCGAGCAGCACGCCGCGCGTGACGATCGGCGGAACCTTGTCGGTGCCGAACTTGAGCAGCCCGTTCGGCCGCAGGAAATCGTCCTGCTTGTTCCCGTTGTAGTAGACGTAGTCGATGCCGAGGTGGCCGAGCCCGTCGAGCTGGCTGCCGATGCCCATCCACGTGGCCAGGAAATCGTCGGTGCCGGTGGTCTTGTTCGTGCCCATCGCATCGCCGAAGACGCTGGCGCTGGTGAAGATCTGGTAGTTGCGCGTGCCGTACGCGGGCGTGTCGGGACCGGTCGTGACGCCGAGCGAGTAGGTCTTGCCCGTCTTCACGAGCTTGGCGGCCTCGACCACGATCGCCGGCGAGAGGTTGTTGACCGCGCCCAGCGTGTCGTCCTTGCCGTACTTCGACGGGTACCAGGCCTCGTCGGCGAGCGCGGCGCTCGCGAGCAGACCCAGCGTCAGTGCCACCCATAGACCGCGCATCACGGGACTCCCCCTCTTGGTTGTGCGTCCAGCATGCCACAAAGCCGCCGCGACAATCCCTTCGGCCGCGGGTAGGCTGGGTGCATGAACGACCGCGATGTTCTGGCGCTGGCCGATCGCTTCTTCGCCGCGATCCCGATCGGTGACCTCGAGACCGTCCGCGAGATCTACGCGCCCGACGCCGTGATCTGGCACAACAACGACCGGGCCGAGCAGACCGTCGCGCAGAACCTGGCGGTGCTCGAGTGGCTGACGAAGAACGTCGCCGGGATCCGCTACGACGACGTGCGCCGCCACGTCACGCCATCGGGCTTCGTGCAGCAGCACGTCATGCGCGGACGCGCCGCGAACGGCAAGGCATTCGAGCTGCCCGCGTGCATCCTGTGCACCGTCGTGGACGGCCGGATCACGCGGCTCGACGAGTACCTGGACTCCGCGCAGGTGGCGGTGCTCTTCAGCTGAGCTTCGCGAGCTCGGCGCGCACCTCGCGAAGGAACGCGGCGCGCTCGCGCGACGTGCCGACTCGGAAGCGCGCGAACTCGCCGTCGAGCTTGAGATCGGCGAAGAGCCCCGCGGGATCCTCGTGGAAGTGCAGGAACGCGCTGCTCTTGCGGTAGAACGTGCCACGCGAGCGCTCCTTCAGATCCGTGCTCGCGCGCAGCTTCGCGAGCAGATCCTCGAGCGCGTCGAGCGCCGCCGGTCCCGCGTGCTTCACGCAGCCGATTCTACCCGGGTGCGGGGCGGCCGTAGCGCGCGTCTTCGATCACGAGAGCGTCGGGGAAGCGGGCGCGCACGGCGTCGGGCAGCGACTCGCCGGGCGCCACCAGCACGACCAGCGTCGCGCCGCCGCGGAGCTTCCGGTCCAGCCGTCGATCGGGCTCCGGGAGCTCGCCCGACACCGAGACGCGACGCAGGAACCGTCCCAGGTACGAGTCGAGCTCGGCCGCCTCGCGCGCGTTGAAGATCAGCGGTCGCCTCACGCCCGCGGCGCGAAGGCGCGTGACCAGCCGGCGCGCGGGCCGGGTCTGCGGATCGAACGGGATCGTGGCGACGCGAGCATCGCTGGCCTCGCCGTACTCGGCCACGCTGAAGCCCTCGGCCTCGGCGCGCGCCAGGTCCGCGTCGGTGGGCGGCCCGGAAATGCAGGTGGCGTTGCCGTAGAACATGCACTCGACCGGCCAGGGCACGCCGAAGACCGCGCGCCGCGGGCCGGGCAGCTTCTCGACCTCGGCCCCGAGCCAGCGCAGCTCCCGCGCCCAGAGCGGATCGCGCGGGCGCGGATCGAGCGGGTCGAGCGCTCCGAAGACGCCCGCGAGCGAGCCCGCGACCAGCCCGAGCGAGATCGCCGCGCGCGCGACGCGCAGCCCGCGGCCGGCGGCGGGCGCAAGTGCATCGCAGACGAACCAGCCGAGCGCGATGAAGACCACCGGCGAGGCGATGAAGACGTAGGCCTCCATCTTCGTGGCCGAAAGCGTGAAGACCCCGTACACCAGCGCGAACCAGGCGAAGAGCGGGAGCTTCGCGCGGTCGCCGACGAGCGCGCGCGCACCGAAGAGCGCGACCGGAATCGGTGTCAGGACGCCGAAGTGGCGCGCGAGGTTCGCGAAGTGGAAGTACCAGGGGCCGGTGCGCTCGTCGACGACCGTGGTGAAGTACTGCGCGCCGCGCGCGCGCATCATCGCGGCGAGCTCCGGAAAGTGCGTGGCGGTGTAGACCTGCCAGGGTGCGACGAGCAGAAGCGCGACGGCGCCCGCGAGCGCCGGCGCTGCCAGGCGCTGGCGCCAGCTCGCGTCCGATTTCGCGAGCAGGCAGAAGAAGAAGAACGCCGGCACGATCAGCGCGGGCGCGTCCTTCACGAGCAGCGCCGCGGCGGTCGCAGCGCCGACGCCGGCGACCTCGAGCCAGGCGGTCCGGCGCCTCTCCACCAGCGCCTCGCTCGCGCGCACCGCGGCGAGCGCGCCGAGCGCGATCGCGAACGTCATGGCGGTGTCGACGTGATCGGTGGCGCGCAGGCCCGCGGCGAGCTGGATGCCGCGCCCGCTCCAGGCCTGGAACCCCGCCGCCGCCACGGCTGCCCGCTCGGACACGAAGCGCCGCGCGAGCGCGAAGGTGATCAACACCCCCAGGCTCGAGAGCAGCAGGCTCGGCAGGCGCAGCGCGATCTCGTTCACGCCGGCGAGCTTCATCGCCGCCGCCATCAGCCAGGTCGTGAGCGGCGGCTTGTGCAGCCAGACGTGCGCGTGCCGCCAGTCGCCCGGCTCCACGTCGCGCAGCGGCTCGGCGATCAGCATCGGCGGGAGCGGCCGAACGAGCGCGTTCTTCGCGACCAGCGCGTGGAAGCGCTCGTCCCAGGGCTCGAGCGAGAAGCGCGCCGCCGGCGGTACCCGCAGGCACAGCGCCGCGAGCACGAGCCAGGCAGCGGCGCGCGAGCCGCGGCCCGCGCGCGCATCCCGAAACGCGAGCGCGCTCGCGAGCAGGGCGGCGGCACACGCCCCGAGGGCAAGCAGATCCAGGCCGGGAAAGGTCACTCCCGGCAACATAGCGGGGAAGGCCGGCCGAGCCGCGACCCGTTATGCTGGGGCCCCACTCCTGGAGGTCGCTCCGTGATCAAGCTCTACGGCATCCGTCAGTCACGCGCGCTGCGCTCGCTCTGGGCGCTCGAGGAGCTCGGCGTTCCCTACGAGCACGTACCCACGAACTTCGCCACCGACGCGAAGACGCCCGAATTCAAGCGCATCAACCCGAACGGCCGGATCCCCGCGCTCGTCGACGACGACGTGACGCTCTTCGAGTCGATGGCGATCAACCTCTATCTCGCCAGGAAGTACGACACGAAGGGGCTGTATCCGAAGTCGGTCGCGGACGAGGGGCGGACCTTCCAGTGGAGCATCTGGGGCATGACGGAGACGGAGGGCCCGCTCCTGCAGGTGCTGATGCACCGCGCGTTCCTGCCGCCCGCGCAGCGCGACGAGTCGCTGGCCGCCGCGGGCATCGAGAAGCTGGCGGCGCCGCTCGCGGTGCTCGACGGCGCGCTCGCCGGCCGCAAGTTCCTGCTCGGCGACAGCTTCACGATCGCGGACCTGAACCTGGCGTCCGTTCTCTCGTGGGCGCTGCTCGTGAAGATGGATCTCTCGAAGACACCGAACGTGGCGCGCTGGCTCGGCGAGTGCTGCGCGCGGCCTTCGTTCGCGAAGGCGCAGCGCGGCTGAGCGCCGCTCGCGACCCATGCGCAAGCTCGCCCTGTTTCTGGCCGTGCTCTCGACCTTCTCGTGCGCGAGCCTCGACCGGCTCGGCCGTCAGGTGACGTCGCTCGTGCCGGGAAACGGCGGCGTGACGCTGGACGAGCTGGGCTCGCTGCTGATCGATTTCACGAGCACGTTCAACGTGTACCTGACCGAGGCCGCCGATCAGATCTCGCTCCAGACCAGCTCACCGAACGTGCGCCGGAACACGCTGCTCTGGAAGATCCGCATGCCACCGCTCGCGCAGGATGCCGCCTCGGACCCGAACCCACGCACCGGCTACGTCGAGATGCTCACGGTGGCCGTCGCGCAGCGGCAGTATCTCGAGGACGGGGCGGGCAAGGACCTGTTCGGCGATCTGCAGCCGATCGCGCTCGGCGCGGCGCGCGACATCGAGACGGCCGCGCTGCGGATGGGTGAGTCGTTCCTGCCCGCGGCGAAGCTCGACGAGCTTCACGCCGAGGTCAGCGCGCTCGCGAAGGAGCACCCGATCCGCGGCCAGTTCCTGCGCGAGAGCATCCAGGCGGG
>CAZMKX010000105.1:0-2750 GCA_964566375.1 uncultured Myxococcales bacterium | reverse complement strand
CGAGCTCGAGAAGCGCAGCGCGACGCTGAAGGCGCTGCTCGCCGAGTACCGCGGCGCGATGACCGACACCAGCAAGACCGCGACCGACGTCGGCAGCCTGGTCGAAGCGCTCGCGCGCACCTCCGAGCAGCTGAACCAGGCCGGTGTCGCCTGGAACGCGCTGGTCGCGCAGATGAACGCGCCGAGCCCTCCGCCGCCCCCGGGTGTCGAGCCGAGCCCGCCGTTCAACATCCTCGACTACGAGAAGACCGCGGTCGCGATCCGCTCGACCGCCGAAGAGGTCCGCGCGCTGCTCCAGGACGTCGAGAAGGTGAAGACGAGCGTCACCGTCGACTTCGCCGACCGGCTCCTGCGCGACGGCATCATCCTGATCGCCGTCTTCTTCGCCGCCCTGCTCGGCTACCGGCTGATCGCGTCGCGGATTCCGCCGGCGCGGTAGAATCGGAGCGGCGCTCCGCCACGAGGACACCCCCCATGCCCGAGGCGATCCGGTTCGAGGACCGCATGAGCGACAGCGACGCGCTGATGTGGAACATCGAGAAGGACCCGTTGCTGCGCTCGACGATCGCGGTGATCTGGCTTCTCGACGGGCCGCCCGACCGCGCGCGCCTCGAGGCGAAGATCGAGCGCGCCACGCGCACGATCCCGCGCCTGCGACAGCACGTGGTGTCGAACCCCGCGTCGATCGCGCCGCCGCGCTGGGAGGCCGATCCCGACTTCGACCTGCGGTACCACATGCGCTGGCTGCGCGCGCCCGGCGCGGGCGAGCTGCGCGACGTGCTCGACTTCACCGCGCCGGTCGTGATGGCCGGCTTCGACCGCGCGCGCCCGCTCTGGGAGCTCTACGTCCTGGAGGGAATGGCGAACGGCCGCGCGGCGATGCTGATGAAGCTGCACCACTCGCTCTCGGACGGCGTGGGCCTCGTGCGCATGACCGAGGCGATGGTCGAGCGCAAGCGCGAGCCGGGTCGCGATCCCGGCCCGCTTCCGCCGCTGCCCGAGACCCGGCCCATGACCCAGGGCGAGCGCTTCGTCGACGCGCTCGGCCACGAATGGCGCCGACAGCTCGGCCGCCTGCAGCGCTCGGTGGCGGCGGCGCGCGCGGGTCTCTTCGGGCTCGCCCGCGATCCGTCGTCGCTGCTGCGCGACACGGCGGAGTCGGCCGCGTCGGTCGGCCGGATGCTGAAGCCCGTGAGCGAGCCGCTCTCGCCGATCCTGCGCGGGCGCTCGCTCAGCCTGCGGCTCGACACGCTCGAGCTCCCGACCGAGAAGCTGCGCGCCGCCGCGAAGCTCGTCGACGGGAAGCTCAATGACGCGTTCGTCGCGGGTGTGGCGGGCGGCCTCCGCCTGTACCACGAGGCGCACGGTGCGCCCGTCGAGAGCCTGCGCATGACCATGCCAATCAACGTGCGCGACGAGGAGACCGAGCGCGTCGCGGGAAATCAGTTCGCGCCCGCGCGCTTCCCGGTTCCGGTCGGGATCGCCGACCCGCGCGAGCGCATGGCGGCGATCCGCGAAGCCGTCGCGAGCCAGCGCGCCGAGCCCGCGCTCGGCATGCTCTCCGACATCTCCGGCGTGCTGAACCGGCTCCCGCTGGCGGTGACGACGTCGCTCTTCGGCTCGATGCTGAAGGGTGTCGACTTCGTGACCAGCAACGTGCCGGGCCCGCGCTTCGACGTGTACCTGTCGGGAGCGAAGCTCGACGCCGTGTTCGGCTTCGGGCCGCTCTCCGGCGCGGCGCTGAACATCACGCTGTTCAGCTACACCGACCGGTGCCGCCTGGGCGTCGCGAGCGACCCGGCGGCCGTGCCGGACCCCGACCTGCTCGTCGCGTGTCTGCGCCGCGGCTTCGACGAGGTGCTCGCCGGGGTCTAGTCGCGGGTGCAGTCCCCGGCTCCGGGGTCGCTCCCGTCGCCGAGCGGCGCGTCGGGCGGTGCCTGCGAGCGCGCGCCGCCGCGCACCACGAACGTACCCGAGCTCGAGCGCGCAGCGCAGGCCGCCCGAAGCAGGTTGCCCGGATCGGCGTAGTCGGACGGCAGCACGTCGAGCGCCGCGTTCTGGTCGACCTCGGGCGACTCGATGCTCACGGTGCCGTCGATGCCCGTCTGGCTCGACGCGTCGACGGTGCTCGACGCGTCGCTCACGAACTGACCCGCGACGATGCGGATGTTCCCACCGCTGCCCGAGCCCGCCTGAGCGACGATGCGGCTGTCGTTCAGGACGACGTTCTCGGGATCGATGTCGATGTCGCCGCCGAGCCCGCCGCCGACGCTCGTGCTGACCTCGCCGCGGTGCATCGAGAGGAGCTTGCGCGCGCGCAGGGTGATCCCCGCGCCGTTCGAGACGTCGGACTCCGCGGTGATCGCGCTGTCCTCGATGCGGAGCTCCTGGCCCGCGTCGATCGAGATCGCGCCCGCGTCACCGGCGCCGCTCGCGCGCGCGCTGATCTGGCTCCCGCGCGTGATCGCGGCGCTCTCCGTGGCGCGGATCGAAATCGTCCCGCCTTCGCCGGCCTTCGCGGACGCGCGGATGATCCCGCCGTCGAGCTCGAGCCTCTTCGTCTCGACCTCGATCGGGCCGCCGTCGCCCGAGCCGTTCGCCGCGGTGCTGATCTCGCCGCCCTTGCTGATGCGAAGCGACGGCGTGCGCACACTGACGCTCCCCGCGCGCCCGGTGCTCTCGGGCCGGGTGTCGGTCGCGCCCTGCGCGATCGCGGTGATGCCCGAGAACACCTCGTCGCTCTCGCGCCC
>CAZMKX010000104.1:0-8977 GCA_964566375.1 uncultured Myxococcales bacterium | reverse complement strand
CGATCAGCCTCTTCGGGCTGGAGAGCGGCGCGGCGCTCGCGACGGTGGTCGGCGTCCTGGTGGAGGTCCCCGTGATGCTCTCATTGGTCGCCTTCGCGAACCGCACGCAAGGGAGCTTCGCCCCGGCATGATCCCCTACGCGGGCAAGACGATCATCGCGCTCGAGCCGGGTCACTACGAGGCGATCCGGCGCACGGTCGCACTGCTCGACGGAATCGCGCACTCGGCGACGTACCAGGCCGAGGTCGACGACGGCGCCGACGCGCTCGTGCGCTTCGCGCCCGGCAACCGCGGCGTGTTCATGGGCTACGACTTCCACCTGTCCGCGGACGGTCCGAGGCTGATCGAGATCAATACCAACGCGGGCGGGGCGATCCTGAACGGCCTGCACACGGCGGCGCTGTGTGACCCGCAGAAGATGGCGTGTCTGTGCGCCGATCTCCTGCCCGTCGAGACGATCCAGGCGCGCATCGTGCGCCAGTTCGTCTCCGAGCTCCGGGCGGTGCGCGGACCCGAGGCGGCCCTGCGCTCGCTCGTGATCGCCGACGACCGGCCCGCGGAGCAGTTCCTGTTCCCCGAGTTCGAGCTGATGGTGAAGCTCTTCGCGCTCGCGGGAATCCACGCCGAGATCCGCGACACCGCCGACGTCGTGCGCGTGGGCGAGCCCCTTCCGGATCTGGTCTACCTGCGCGACACCGACTTCACGCTCGCGAGCCCGCGAGCGCGCGCGCTGCGCGCGGCCTACCGGGCGGGCGACGTGGTGGTCACTCCCGCCCCGCGCGAGCACCACCTGCTCGCGAACAAGCGAAGGCTCGCGTTGTTCTCGTCGCGCGACGCGCTCGCGCGCTTCGGCGTCGCGCCCGACGACGCGGCGTTCCTCGCGCGCACCGTGCCCGAGACGCGCCTGCTGGCCGAGCTGGGAATCGAACGCGCCTGGGCCGAGCGCCGCGAGTGGGTGTTCAAGCCGTGCGCGGCGTACGGCAGCAAGGCGGTCTACCGCGGCGACAAGGTCTCGCGCCGGAAGCTCGAGGAGATCGTCGCCGAGCCCGGCTACCTGGCGCAGCGCCGCGTCGAGCCGGGCGAGGTCGAGGTCGACACGCTCGAGGGCCCGCGCGCCATGAAGTTCGACGTGCGCGCCTACGCCTACCGCGACGAGGTCCTGCTCCTCGGCGCGCGCGTCTACCAAGGGCAGGTCACGAATCTGCGCAGCCCCGGCGGCGGCTTCTCCGCGATCTGCGTCTCGCGCGCGACGCCGCCCCCGCCGATCGAGTAATCTGCACTCCATGGCAAAGACAGCGAAGGACATGATTGCGGCGGCGCGTGCGCGGATCGAGAACCTCTCGGCGGAGCAGGTCGCGGCCTCGCTGGCCGGGGCGCTGGTCGTCGATCTGCGCGAAGCGGAGGAGCTCGCCAAGGAAGGGACGCTTCCCGGCGCGGTGCACGTGCCGCGCGGGCTGCTCGAGTTCGCCGCCGACCCGACGAGCCCGGCGCACCGTCCCGGCTTCGACCCCGCGGGACGCGTGATCCTCTATTGCGCCTCTGGCGGACGCTCGGCGCTTGCGGCGGCGACCCTGAAGGACCTGGGCTACGACCGCGTCGCGCACCTGGACGGCGGCTTCAAGGCGTGGAAGGACCAGGGAAGGCCGATCGAGCGCAAGTGACTCGCGCGCGATCGATCGGCCGCATTGCGGCGTACGGGCTCGCCGCAGGGCTCGCAGCGGCGAACGCGCTCGCCGCGCCGCTGCCGCGGGACGTGAAGGCCGACCGGATCGTCGTCGACAAGTCCGAGCGCACGCTCACCGTCTTCTGGCGCGGCGTGCCGATCAAGGTCTACCGCGTGGCGCTCGGCGGGAATCCGATCGGACCGAAGGAGCGGCAGGGCGACGAACGCACGCCCGAGGGCCTCTACACGGTGCTGAAGCGGCACGCGAGCTCGGAGTATCACCGGGCGCTCCACCTCTCGTATCCCAACGCCGCAGACCGCGCGCGCGCCCGCGCCGTGCGCGAGCATCCGGGCGGCGACATCGAGATCCACGGACTGAAGCCCGGCTTCGAGTGGCTCGGCTCCGCGCACACGCTCTTCGACTGGACGAACGGCTGCGTGGCGGTCACGAACGTCGAGATCGAGGAGCTCTGGCGCGCGGCGCCGATCGGAACGCCCGTCGAGATCGTTCCCTGACGCTGCGCCTACTTCTTCCTGCGCCGGACCGTGCGCTGCATGTACTTCTCGGCGGCCGCGAGTGACTCGGGATCGAAGGCCGAGCTCAGCAGAGCGTCGCCGTCGGCGAACGAGGTGGATCCCGCGCCCATCGCGCGCGTGATCGAGTTCACGTGCTCCTTCGTGATCGTGACCGGCACGGTGGGCATCTCGAGCAGACGCGCGGCCAGGGCTTCGACCTCGGCGACGACCTGGCTCGGCGGGACGACGCGATTCAAGAACCCGGCGGCCTTCGCCTCGGCGGGGGTGAATCGGCGGCAGGTCATGACGAGCTCTTTCGTGAGCGCGGGGCCGATCTCGCGCACGAGCTTCGGAATTCCTCCCCAGGCGAGCGGGATGCCGAGCTCGACCTCGGGAATCGAGAAGACCGCGTCCTCGGCCGCGACGCGCAGGTCGCAGACCGCAGCGAGCACGAGCCCGCCGCCGACGGCGAAGCCGTGCACTTGCGCGATCGTGACCGCGCGCATGCCCTCGAGCGCGTCGGCCATGCGCAGACCGAGCTGGCCGATCTCGCGCCGCTCCGCCCACGACTTGCCCGAGCGCGCCGACGCTCCGCCCATCGGCGAGTCCTGCAGATCCGCTCCCGCGCAGAACGCGCGGCCCGCTCCCGACAGGATCACCACGCGCACGTCGAGGTGCGAATCGAAGAAGTGCGCGGCCGCGACCAGGTCGCGCATCATCGTCGCGCCGACGGCATTCAGCCGGTCGGGGCGATTGAGCGTGATGCGTCCCAACGGGCCGTCGACGGCGAGCGCGATCGTCTCGAACTTCGGGATCTTCACGCCTTCTCTCCGTAGGTCTCGTCCAGGTAGCGGACGATGTCGGCCGACTCGAACATCGAGACCCCCGTGTTCGGATCGACGAGGAAAGGCACCATCATCTTGCCGGACCTACGCACGAATGCGTCGCGGCCGGGGCTGCCCTTGGCGACGTTGTGCAGGCGGTACGGGATCTCGAGCGTGCACAGCTTCTCGCGCGCGATGCGGCAGAAGGGCGAAGCCTCGAAGCTCCACAGCTCGAGCGGCTTCTCGGGCGGGCGTCCGCGCTCGTAGAACACGCCGAACGCCGGCCGCCAGAGCCCGGCGAGCTGCGCGGAGAGGTCGGTCAGCGGGCCGAGCGCGAGCGGAAGCGGCAGGTTTCCGTCGCCGTAGCGCTCGAAAAGGTACTGCACGATCGCGTCGGACTCGTACATCTCGATGTTCGTGTTCGGGTCGATCAGGAACGGGAACTGTGCCTTGCCGCCGCGCCGGCGCACGTCTTCGCGAAAGCGCGGGCCGTTCTTCGGACACGGGAACACGTCCGCTTCCAGGTCGAGTACCGAGAGCGCCTCGCGCACCTTGCGGCAGTACGGGCAGCCCTCGAACTCGTAGAGCGCCAACGGCACGTCGGGTCTCGCGCCGAGCCGCCCGACGGAGAGGCCGTGCGCGAAGCGCCCGAGCGTGACGCCGAGCGAGGTCGCGACGTCGAGGACGCGGTTCACGGCCGCGCGACGTAGAACGCGTTGATCGGGTGCCCGAAGTCGATCGGCTCGAAGCGCGAGAAGCCGGCTTCCGTGCACATCCTGCGCGCGACGCTCTCCGAGAAGCCGAGGGTGCCGAGGCCCTCGCCATGCGGCTCCGACATCGCCGACGACATGCACGTGAGCACCGACGCGCCGTACATCATCGGCGCCATCGGATTCTTCTTCACGTTCTCCTCGTACGTGTCGCGCGCCTTGATGTCGCAGATCAGCCACACGCCGTCGGGTCGGATCGCGCGGCGGATCGCGCGCATGACCTGCTGCGGGTGCGACATGTCGTGCAGGCAGTCGAACGTCGTGACGAAGTCGAGGCTCGCGTCCTCGGGCAGGCCGTCGACCCGCGCGTCGTGGAAGTGGGCGTTGGTGACGCCCGCCTCCTTCTTGTTCTCCTCCGCGCGCGCGAGTGCGTGCTTCGAGATGTCGTAGCCGTGGAGCTCCGCCTTCGGGAACGCCTTCGCCATCTCGAGCAGCGCGACGCCGGCGCCACAGCCGACGTCGGCCACGCGCCCGCCGCTCTTCAGACGGTCGACGACGCCGGGCAGCTTCGGCAGCGCGAACGGTACGAGCAGCGCGCGGAACCACGGCGCGAACGAGCGCTCGATGCCTTGCGCGCCCTCGGGCCCGAACGCGTCGTAGGGCAGGCCGACACCGGTGCGGAACGCGTCGGGCAGCTTCTCGACCACCGCCATCGTCTGCGGCAGGTGCAGGAAGAAGCCGGCGCCGAACGCCGGGTGGTTCTCGTCGACGAGAACCGCGTTGCCCTCGGCCGAGAGCGCGAAGCGCCCGTCGCCGACGAAGTCCAGGATCCCCGACGCACCCTGCTGGTACATCCACTCGCGCACCCAGCGCTCGTGCAGGCCCGTCTCGCGCGCGAGCTCGGAGCTCGACGCGGCGCCGAGCTTCGCCAGCGCCTTGTACAAGCCGAGCCGGTCGCCGAGGCAGATCAGCGCCGACGTCATCGCCCCGCCGAGCGAGCCGAAGACGTTCTTCAGATAGCCCTTGAGCTTCTCGGGGTCCGCGTCTTTCGAGGTCGTCGTCATGAGGCGCAGTCTACACGAGCGGCCCGTGCGAGATGCGGCCGCTCAGCACCTCGCTGCGCGAGCGCCAGGCGCGCTCGATCAGGTCTTCGACCGCGCCTGGCTCGAGCCCCGCCTCGCGCGCGACCCAAGCGAGCTCGTCGCGCACGGTCGTGTCGAAGATGCCCGGATCGTCGCTCGCCACGACGATCGGCACGCCGTGGTCGAGGAAGCGGTGCACCGGATGGTGTAGGGGATCGGCGATGCCGCCGATGCGCAGGTTCGAGGTCGGGCAGACCTCGACCACGGCGCCCGACGCGCGCACGCGCGCCATCGCGAACTCCTGCCGCGCTCGCACCTCGGCGAGACGCGCGTCGTCGTAGACGTGCGTCAGCGTCTCGTCGGGCTTGCGCGCGCGCAACGCGTCGCCCTCACGGCCGAGCGCGTTCGCGTCCACGCGCACGCCCCGCGCGCGCAGGCCCTCGGCGTGCGCGAGATCGTATGCGATCTGGTCGAGCCGTTCGCCGACCGACTCGCTGCGCGTGTGGGCGCCATAGACCTCGGGGTCGACGCCGAGCGCGATCGCGTGACCGAGCCGGTGCGCGCCCAGCTCCGCGGCCTCGTGCACCCAGCGCACCGCGCTCTCGAGCGACTTGTCGGTGAAGCTCTCGCCCACGTGGTACAGGATCGCGAGCGCGCGCCCGGGGTGGCGGTCGTTGAAGTCGTGCACGGCCGCGAAGAACTCCCGCTTTCCCTTGGGCGGGAAGCCCTCTTCGACGTAGCAGAAATCGACGCCGGTCACGGATTCGCCGTGCGGCCCGAGCGCGAGCTCGCGCACCAGCTCGAAGTCCGGGAACGGATCGCGCCGCGGCAGGCTGAAGGCGAGTCGCGCCGTCAGGCCGTCGTGGGTCGAGGCCGCGTAGCGCTCGAGGATCGCCAGCGAGAGCCGGCGGGTCATGTCGACGGTGAACGGGGGACCGAACATCAGCCGCTGCTCCGCGTAGGCGATGCCCTGGCGCCGCTGGTCCTGGAGCATGCGCGCGATGAAGAAGCCGATCTCGTCCGCGAGCGGCGGGACCGGATCCGCGTGCTTGCCGCTCGCCGCGTCCATGAGCTCGCTGCCGTTGATCAGCAGATTGAACTTGGCCTGGAAGCGCTCGAAGTTCCCCGCGTCCGCATCGCCGAACACGAACAAGCGGCGGAACGCCTGCGCCGCCCCGGGATCGCCCGCGCGGTGCTTCTCGAGGATTTCGCGAAGCGGCGGCCGCTCGCCGTACGCGCGCTCGAACATCGTCTCGTAGAAGCGCCAGTCGACGTCGCGCGTTCCGAGCCGCTCCAGGTAGTCGTCGGCGCGGATCGTCCCGTACATGTGCAGGTGCAGCTCGGCGAGCGGCAGTCGCGGGTCGGTCATCGCTCCAGAGTGAACGGACGGATCCGGCGTCGCAACACCAGCGCGAGCAGGCTCGCGAGCACGAGCGCACCGAGCGCCGGCTCCGGCACCGGATCGGCGCTGAACAGCGCAAAGCTCGCGAAGATCTCCTGGTCGAGGTCGCCGAGCACGACGCCGAGCGTGATCAGCACGTCGAGGATCGGCTCGGAGCCGGGCGGGCCGAGTGGCAGCTCGAGCACCGACTCGCCGAAGAACGTGTCGGCAGACCCGAGGTCGCTCCACTGCAGATCGAGGAGGTCCGCACCGTCGATGCGAACGGAGAGGTCGAGCGACTCGAAGCCGCCCGCGATCGCCTCCGGAGCGAGGAACGCGAGAAACAAGCGGTTGCCGTCGCCGACCGCCGAGCGTTCGAGCGAGAACGAAAGCTCGCCCGAGAAGTCCGACCCGTCGGCGCCGGCGCCGAGAATCCCGAGCGCGAGCACCTCCCCGCCGCTCTGCACGATGGCCGCGGCCTGCGAGCCGTCGTCGAGCCAGGCGTCGACGTCGGACGGCACCGGATGGCCGAGCGCGACCGACAGGTTCTGATCCGAGCGCGGATTCGCGCTGCCCTCCCACGGCGCGTGGATGGCGCTCCAGGATGCCCCGTAGTCGAAATCCCGCTGGATGTCGACGGACGTCTGGCTCGCGCGCGTCCTGCGGACGACGGAGTCACTGGCAGCGAGCGCGGTCGCGCCGAGCCCGCCGCGACCGCTCGCCGTGGCGACGGACGTCGCGATCCCCGCACCGCGGGCTTCGGCGAGCGCGTTTGCGGCGCCGCAGCCCGCGGCGTTGCAGAGGCCGCCGAACGCGAGAGCGGTCGATGCGATCCGCGCGAGGCCGGCGCCGATCGCGAGCGATTCGGCGCGCGCATCGCCCGCCGCCTGCGCACCCGCAGCGATGCTTGTCGCGTCGACCGGCCCGCCTCCGTCGGCTACGGCATGGCTTCGGCTCGTCGCGCGCCCGCCCCGGGCCTGCGCGCCGGCTTCCCCACCGCGAGCGTCCGCGAATGCGGCCGTGCCGAGCGCGTCGCCGGTCGAATGCGCGCTCGCGATGGATTCCGCGTCTCCGCCCGCCGCCGTGTCGGTTCCCGATCCAGCGGCGCCGCCGACCGACGCACCGGTCGATCGCACCGAGAGGCCGCTTCCGACCGCACTCGAGATCGCCTGCGCGAAGCCGCCGGGTGCATCGCCCTCGAGATCGGCGCGGCTCCCGGTGCACACGGCGGTCGACTCGAGCTCGAGCGTGCGCGCGTCGGACGTCTTCGAGAGCACGCTGCGCGCCGACATCGGCACGCCGATCCGGGGCGCCGACGCGCGCGCATCCTGCCGCAGGAAAAGCTCGCCCGTCGTGTCGCCGTCGACGACGTCGACGAGGTCCGGCGCCTCGGCTTCGACCGCAGCGAAGACGGAGACGTCGCCCCCAGCGACGGAAGCGCCGTAGATCCGTCCCAAGCTCACCTCGCCCGGGAGCGCGGAAGCGTCGGCGCCGGCTCGACTCTGGATCGCGTCGGCAAAGACGGTGACCTCGCTTCCGCTGCGATCGAACGCGACGGCCGAGACGCGCGCTCTGCCGCCGCGTCCGCCGGTGGGCGCACTGGCCGCTCCGCCGGCGGCATAGGAGCGGATCAGGATCGCGCCGCCACCCGGATTCTCGGCGATGAGCTCGGAGACCGCGTCCCCTCCCTGCTGATCGCCCACACCCCCCACGGCGAACTGCGAGAGCGAGAGCGCGGCGTCGGGGCCGGTCGATCCGCTCACCGAGTCCCGAAGCACGGCGTCTCCGCCGGTTCCGCCCGATCCGCCGAACGCGCTCGTGGACGCGGAGGCGCTGCCGCCCCCGGCTGCCACCGCGGTCGCGGACGCGGTGGCGCGACCGCCCGCGGCGCGCGCGCCTCCCGGCGCGAGCGAGCTTCCGCCTGCGCCGCCGCTCGCGAACGCGTTGGCGCGGCTCGTCTGCTCCGCGCTCGCCGCGTGGGCGTCGGCGTGCGCGTTGCCTCCGACGCCGCCCTCGCGGCCCGCGCCGCCGTCACCCCCCTTTGCGCTCCCGAACGAATCCGGGGCGAGGGATGTGTCGCTCCGCGCGGTCGCCAGCGCTGTGCCTCCCGCGCCGCCCACGCCGTCGACCCCGCCGGGCGCTCCCGCGGCAGCGCCGGTTCCGCCCGCGCCGCCACGCGCCTCGGCACGCGCGCGGAAGAAGTCCGCGAGAACGGATTCGATCGCGACGAACGCCGTCGCCGCGCCGCCGCTTCCGCCGTCGCCGCCCGAGCCCGACGCATCACCGGGAAGCGCTGCCGAGCCGCCGACGCCGCCCGCGCCTCCGGCGCCTCCGAATGCGGACCCGAATGCGTCTTCGTCCGCGACCTCGAGCGTCAGGTCGACTGGCGCGCCCGCGCCGCCGTCGCCGCCGTCCTGCCCCGCAAGGCCAGCAGCGCCGACGCTCCCCGAGTCGCCCGCGATCTCGAGCGTGGCGCCGAATGCGGATCCGCACAGGGCAGAGCAGACGACCACGATCGAGACGAGCGCTCGGCGCATCGCAACCCCTTCCCCGCGACGAGCGCGCAGAATGCCACAGATTTCGCGAGCAGGGAGGCCTCGACGATGGCGACCAGTGACGAAACCCGGATCGAACGCGACTCACTCGGCGAGATGCGCGTGCCGACGGACGCGCTGTGGGGGGCGTCGACGCAACGCGCGGTGGAGAACTTCCCGATCAGCGGGGAGCGATTTCCGCGTGTGTTCCTTCGCGCGCTCGGGCTTTTGAAGCGCGCGGCTGCCGGTGCAAACGCGGAGCTCGGG
>CAZMKX010000103.1:0-9094 GCA_964566375.1 uncultured Myxococcales bacterium | reverse complement strand
CGCCGCCTCGGCTTCCACCCGTTCGCCGATCTCCTGCGCTCGCTCGCCGACATCGCCGCCCGCGACGACGACGCGACGGCGCGAAGCAAGCTCGGCGAGGCGCTCGAGCGGATCATGCCCGAGCACGCGGTCGAGGCGCTGCCCTTCATCGCGCGCGTGCTCGGCATCGCGCTGCACGCGGAGGAGCGCGGCCGGCTCGACGCGCTGCCGGGCGACGCGCTCGAGAAGCTCGTTCGCCGCCACCTGATCGAGCTGATGCGCTCGGGCAGCGCGCTCGTGCCGCTCGTCGTCGTGATGGACGACCTGCACTGGGCCGACCAGTCCTCGCTCGAGCTGATGGCGGCCGCACTTCCCGAGACCCGCGAGCGCCGGCTCCTGTTCGTGAACATGTTCCGACCCGGCTACGCCGAGACGTCCGAGCGGGTCCGGAGCGCGGCCGCCGAGCAGGTGCCCGAGCGCCACGTCGACCTCGTGCTGCGGCCGCTCGAGGCGCGCGCCACGCGCGACCTGCTCGGCAACCTGTTCGGGGCCGGCGATCTGCCGCACGCGACCCGGCTGCTCATCGAGGAGAAGGCGCGCGGCAACCCGTTCTACGTCGAGGAGGTCGTGCGCGCGCTGGTCGACGCCGGCGCGGTGGAAGCGCACGAGGGTCGTTTCCGCGCAACCGAGCGGATCGGTCGCGTCGAGATTCCCGGCAGCATCCACGAGGTCGTCCAGGCGCGCGTCGATGGCCTGGTGCGCGGCCGGCGGCGCTTGCTCCAGATCGCCTCGGTGATCGGTCAGAGCTTCCGCCTGGAGCTGCTGAACGCGGTCGCCGGCTACGGCGACGCCGACGGCGTCGGCGAGGCGGTCGAGGGGCTGGTCGAGGCCGAGTTCCTGCTCGACTCGGAGCGAAGACCCGGCGAGGAGTACGCCTTCAAGCACCCGCTGATCCAGGAGATCACCTACGCGGGGCTGCTCGAGACACGGCGCGAGGAGCTGCACCGTCGCGTCGGCAGCGCGATCGAGACCGTGCTTTCCGAGGACGCGCCCGGCTACCACGGCATGCTCGCGTACCACTTCAGCAAGGGCCGGGACCTCGATCGCGCCGAGGAGTTCCTGCTGCGCGCGGGCGAGGACGCGGCGCGCGCCGCAGCCTCGAACGAAGCGCTGCATTTCTTCGAAGAGGCCGCCGGGCTCTACCTGCAGATCCACGGCGATCGCGCGGATCCGGCGAAGCGGGCCGCTCTCGAGGCGAAGATCGCGTCCGCGCTCTATCACCGCGGTCGCTTCGTCGATTCGGTCGCGCACTACGATCGCGCGCTCGAGCTGCTCGGCGACAGGCCCGCGCAGCGCGCCACCGTCGAGGCCGACATCGCGGAGACGCTCGCCCAGCGCGGACGCTTCAGCGACTCGGTCCCGCACTACGATCAGGCGCTCGCGCTGCTCGGCGACAAGCCGCCGCCGAACGAGCGCCGGCAGATGCTCGGCTTCGTGCGGGACCTGGCCAGCGTGATGCGGCGCTTGTACCTGCCCGTCCGTCGCCGGCGGCCGCCGGCGAGCGAGCGCGAGCGCGAGATCATGGAGCTGCGCTACGCGCGCGCCGAGTCGACGACGTACGCGCTGCCGACCCGACACGTTTTCGACAGCATGCGGTCGCTGGCGCTCGTCCAGCGCTTCGATCCGCGCAGCGTGCCGTCGAGCGCAAAGATGTACGCTGGCGCGGCGTCGCTCTTCGCGTTCCTCGCGATCTCCTTCGACGCGAGCCGCCGGCTCGCGGCCGTCGCGCACGAGCTGGCAGCGGACGCCGCGCCGCCCGAGCGCCTCTACGAGCGCGCGATGAACTTCGCCTATCGCGCGCTGCAGGGAGATTGGAGCGTCGCGCACGAGATCGATCCGGCCCTCGTCGAAGAGACGGTGCGGCTCGGCCATCTCTATGCGCCGACGACGTACCTCGGGCTGCTCGCCGAGCGGCGCCTCTACCAGAGCGACTTCGCGGGAGCGGCGGCCGCAGACGAGAAGATCGCGGAGATCTGGGAGGTCTATCAGTACGACCTCGCGAAGGCGAACCACCTGTGGATGCGCGCGATCACGGCCGTGGAGCGCGGGCGCTTCGCGGACGGACGCGCCGCGATCATCGAGTACTACGAGGAGAGCGCCGAGGATCTGCTGCACGTCCTGGCGCTTGGGTTCAGGGCGAAGTGCGAGATCCTGCTCGGCGAGCTCGGCGCCGCCGAGGCTTCGCTCGCCGAGGCGGATCGGATCGCGAAGCGCTCGCAGCGGGTTCCGCCGTTCCACGCCTCCCGTCGGGCAGCCGCGCGGCTGCTTCTCGACGTCACGCGCCTCGAGTCGCTCTCGGAGCAGGAGCGACGATCGGCGCGCGCGCTCCGGACGAGCACGCGCGGCAGCATCAAGGCTGCCGTCGCCAACGCGCCGTACATCGCCTTCACCCGTGCCGAGATGCTCCGTCTGGCGGGTCGCGCGGAGTGGCTGCTCGGGAACCGACGCCGCGCGCTGCGCCTGCTCGGGCGCAGCGTGTCGGCTGCCGAGGCGCTCGGCGCGCGCGCCGCGCGAGCCCGCACATTCGCGCATGTCGGCGCTCTCTTGCGCACGCAGCCGGGGCGCGGCGCGACCTTCCTCGGGCTCGACGCGGACGGTTGTACCTGGGAAGCCACTCGCGAAGTACGCGCGCTCGGCATCGAAGGTCCCGTGGACGATTTCATGCGAGCGTAAACGTGCAATGAGAGCGCAGATGCGCAGGCGCAGGCATCCGCTCCCCCGTCGAGGCTAGTGACCGCAATCACCGAAGGGTGCTATAAGCGCGAGATGCGTCGTGCCGTTCCCTCCGTCGGGCTTTGTGTATCTGCCATCCTCTTTTTCAGGCCGCGACTCCTCGCCGTACTGGCGACACTCGCGCTGAGCGCCGACCTGGCCCGCGCCGCCTGCGACGTGATTCCCGGCGCGCTGAACGAGTTCCCGTCGGGGCTCGGCAGCGCGAACACGCCCTTCGCGGCGCCGGATCAGCTGATCCAGATTCGCGTGCGACCGCAGGTCTGCGACGCAGAGTCCGCGGGCCTCGGCGCGCCGACCGGAACCGGCTGCATCGCGCCCGAGAGCCTGCGCGCGACCTTCGTCTTCTTCGATCAGAGCCTGACGGCCGCCGCGCCGACGGCCGTGGTGCTGGCCCGAAGCTGCGGCAGCGCCTCGGACCCGACGTCAGCGTCGTACGCGGCCTCGCGCATCCGGGGAGTCGCGGCGTCCGAGTGCCGGTCCGTCGACGCGAGCGTGCTCGACGTGGTCTCGGTGCCGGTGACGGGCGGCAACGAGTGCCGCCTCAACGTGCGCCTGCCGGCCACGCCGCGAGCGGGCAATCCGCCCGACTTCACTCTCAGCGGCCCCGCGCGAATCCTGGTCGATCGAGCGGGCGGCGACCTCCCCGCAGGCCTCGCGACCGTCGCTTGCGCGACCCTCGCCGGCACCGGCCCGCTCGCCTGCATCGACGAGCTCTTCGCGCTGAACGGCACCTGCCGCACCGACGCGGCGGCGAAACGCGACGTCTTCTCGCACTTCGTCGCGCTGCCTCGCCCGAACGTCTACGCGGACATGATCGCTGCGGATGCGAGCGCCCGGCCGACGGTGCGCTTCGCGCTCGACGACCGCGGCAACCTGCTCGCGAACATGGACTGGTCCGGAGTGCTCGCGCAGAATGGCGCGTCGGAGGTCTTCCCGCCGCCGCAGCTCGTGAATTTCTTCACGCTGATCGGCTCGGGCTTGAACGCATCGGGAACGCCTGCCGTGCCCGGCGTGCCGCTGCAAGTGGTCGAGGACGCCGCCTTCACCTCGTACAGCCCGGTCGGCATCCAGCTCCCGCCGCTCTTCAAGCCGTCGACCGACAGCACGAGCTCCGTGACGCTCTTCGGCAGCGCCGACGCGCTGGGAAGCGTGGTGCGCGTGCAGCGCGACACCGGACGGTGTGAAGTCGGCGGCAACCCGTGCGTGAGCGACGCTGCCTGCAGCAGCGGCCGCTGCGACACGAGCAGTCCTCGCGCCAGCTTCGACCTGCGCTACTGCATCAGCGCGACGGGCTGCCTGCCGCCATCCGGATCGACGACCCCGCCGCCGGTTCACGCGAGCGCCCCGGGCGGCCCGGGCGCGATCCTGGCCGCGAACTACACCGCCCGGATCGACGGCTTCGTTCCGCTCGAGAACCTGAACGTCTGCCGGAACGTGAACGACCTGACCTGCGTGCTCCTCGACGAGCGGCTGCCCGTTCGTTTCGACGACTCGCTCACGCTGCTCCCGGGCGAGCAGCGCTGCGCGCTCGACGCGAATCCCGGCGACGGCCGCAATCCGGTCTGCCTCGATCGCAACGCCGACGGCGACATCTTCGACACCGCGCTGACGCTGCGCAGCGGGCTCACCGGCGCGAAGCTGACTCTCCCGCCGACGGGCGCACCGGGCGTCGCGGTGACCAGCATCCACGAGGCGGTCCCGACCGAGGGCCCGTTCGCGTTCCCGGTTCTCGGTCGGAGCGCGCGCGACGCGGTCTACGGCGGATCGCGCAGCAGCGGGGCGGGCTGCGTCGCAACGCTCCTCGCCGAGCCCGACCAGGGTGGCAGCGACGACAACGCCGACGGCGAGAGCTTCGATCCGCTGCTCCGCGTCTACTGCCCCGACGCCTCGGGAAACCTCGTGCAGCGCGCGATCGATCCGGCCGGCAATACCGTGAAGCTCGCCGTGGTCGCGAAGCCGTCGCTGCTCGGCCCGGGACACAGCCTATCAGCGCTTCAGCCCGGTCTCGAGCCGCTCGTCGTCTCCGGGAGCAAGGCGGTCTTCCTGCTCGACGAGCCCGGCAATGCGTTCCAGCTGCGCCAGCGCGCCGATGTCGCCGACCTCGCGCTCGGCGGCGCGCCGGCGAACGGCCCGAGTGACTCGCCCGCCGTCGACGCGCGCGGAGGCCTCGTCTGCTTCGCGAGCGCGGCGCAGAACCTCGTCGCCGGGCCCGATCCGAGCCCCGCCGACGGCGACGTGTACTGCCACGACTTCGCGAGCGGCGAGACCTTCGTGGTCAGCCAGAGCGCCGAGCCGCCCACGACGCCGGGCGCGCTCTGCCAATCGAGCCGGATCCGCGCGAACGGACCGGCCTCGGCGCCGTCGATCGCCGGCTCCGGCGAGCGCGCGCGCGTCTGCTACGAGAGCTCCGCCACGAACCTCTTCGAGGGCGATCTGAACCGCGCCAGCGACGTGTTCCTGTTCGACCGCTGCAGCTGCGACACGATCCCGCTCAGCCGCCTCAACGACGGCAGCCAACCGATCGGCCCGTCGGGGCAGTGCGAGCTCGCCGACGACGGAAACGTCGCGGTCTTCGTGAACGACGGAAAGATCTTCACGCAGCACCTGCAGGGCAGCGCGCCCGAGACCTGCGGCACCGGCCCGGTCGCAGCGGATCCGCTCCGCGCGCGTGACTTGCGGCTTCTCACCATCGGTCTGTCCGGCGTTGCGAGCGCGCCGACGATCACCGGCGACGGCAGCCTGGTGGCGTTCCAGCTCGACGACGGACCGAATCAGAACGTGTATCTCTCGCGCGGTCCCGACGAGCGCGAATGTCTCGACGTGGATGGCGTCCCCGGCTGCGACCGCGCGCGCGCGCCGCACCTGAGCGCGGACGGACGCCTGCTCACGTACGAGATCGACGATGCCGGCGACGGCTCGCGCGTCGTCGTGCTCGATCGGAAGACCGGACTCGTCGAGGTCGTGGGCGGCACCGGCGCGCCGTCGACGGACGGCCACGGGGAGGAGCCCGCGGTCGCCTTCACCAGCGCGAACGCCGAGGGACCGGACGCGGTCGTTCGCGATCGCGTCACGCTGCTCGCGAAGTTCGTGGATCCCGAGACGGGCAGCGCGGGCGCGGCGCTCACCGCCGACGGTCGCACCGTGGCCTACGCGAAGGACGGGGGCGTCTTCCGCACCACCCCGGACCTCTCGGACGCGACGGCCGACGCGGATCGCAGCGGCGTCGCCGGCGACGCGGTGCTCGCCGTGCTCGACCTCGACAGCGGAGCGCTGCAGGTGCTTGGCCCCGCGACGCAGGCAGCCGTGGGCGGCGCGACGATCGCGTTCGTCGACGCGAGCGGGCGCGTCTTCGTGCGCGGCGTCAGCGGTCCGCTCACGCTCGGCGGGAGCCCTGCCCTCGCCCGGGCCGTCGCCGCGTCGGACGCGGCGGTCTGCATACTCGGCGCGGCCACCGGTCAGGTCGCGTGCGCCCCGACGGGCAGCAGCGTGCTCGTCGACTTCGGATTCCAGGGGGACGGCCTCGCGCTCGACGGCGACACCCTCGCGGTGTTGAGCGGTGGTGCAGCTCCGCACAGCCTTCGCATCGTGCGGACGGGAAGCCAGGCCGTGGTCGCCAACGTCCCGGGCGTCCGGCGTTTCCGCGTCGCCAGCAATCGCTACGTCGCCGCCGACCAGTGCGAGCCCGACCTGGGCGTTTCGCTGAACGGTGACGGCGACCTGGATGACTGCGTGGCGCTGATCGTGGCGCCCGACGGCACGCTCTTCGACACCTCGGATCCCGCGCGCGGCACGCCTCGACACACGATCGTGCCGTGCACGGGCGACGTCTGCGACGACACCGATCCGTTCAAGCTCTTCCCGTACGGCGAGAACGGCGGTCTCGCGAAGCTCCGCCACCTGTCGATCGAGGCCCAGGAGCCGGCGCTCTTCGCCGACCTGAACGGAGACGGCGACACGCTCGACGTGGTCGTCCGCGAGTTCGTCGCGGGCGCCGACGTCACCTTCGCGCCGGTCAGCGTTCCGGAGGGCGGCAGCGGCAACCCGCTCGCGGGCTCGGAGACCGGCCCGGGGCAGAGCCAGGCAGGCGCCGCGATTCCGGCGCAGGTCGGCTTCTGCGACGCCGATGGCGACGGCCTCTCGGACACCGCGAACGCGTGCCAGTCCGACGCGAACTGCATCGCACAGGGCGCCTGCGGCGGGACACCGTGCTGTGTCGACATCCAGCCGCGCGTGCTCGCGCTGGCCGACGGCGACGGCGACGGCGTCTTCGACGTGTACGACATCTGCCCGACCGTCTTCGATCCCTCGCAGGATCCCACCGACGGGGACGGCGACGGCACGCCCGACGCGTGCGACGAGTCGTCGCGCTGCGGCGACGGCGTGGCTCAGCCCGACGAGTACTGCGATTACGCCGACAGGACGATCGACAAGACGACCGGCCGGCCCCTCGGGTCGTACTGCAACGGCCCGGCGAATCCGGGCGACGACTGCACGCCGCTCGTTACGATCAAGGTCTCCGAGAGCGCCGTGAACCCGACGAAGAACGGGGTCCTGCCGACGACGGTTTTCGGAAGTCCGGTGCTGAATCTCGCGGCGACGGCCCGGCTCGACCGGCCGCCGAAGATGATCGAGCCGTCCTCGCTCGTCCTCGAGCCGCTGGCAGCGAACGAGGCCTGCGGCGGGCCGGGTGCCCCGTCGATCGACGACCTGACGAAGCCGGCGACCTACGCCTCGCGGCTGATCGACCAGAACGGCGACGGCTTCGCGGACCTGAGCCTGCGCTTCAGCGTTCCGAGGATGGGCGTGAAGCGCAGCGACACCCAGGCGTGTCTGCGCGGCACCTTCCGGGCGATCGAGGGGCGCTTCTTCCCGGCCGGGTTCCAGACGCGCGACAAGCTCAACGTGAAGTGACGAAGCGGCGCACGGCATGAGGGTGTCGCGGCGCACGGCGGTGGCCGCGACGCTGCTCTCCGCAGCGGTCTATGTCCTCGCGTTCCCGCCCTTCGGCTGGAGCGCGCTGGCGTGGGTCGCGCTCGTGCCGTTTCTGGTCGCGCTGCAGGGCTTCGGGCTGCGCGGCCGCATCGCGCTCGGCGTGCTGTGGACGCTCGGCTCGGGCCTCGGGCTCGGCTCGTGGATGCCGGGTGCCGTCGCGCACTACACGCAGCAGCCGCTCGTCGTCGGCTGGCTCTTCCTGCTCGGCCTCACGCTCTTCACGGCGGCGCCGTTCTACGCGGCGTTTGCCGCGGCGGTTCGCCCGCTCGCGCGACTGCCCGCCGGCGCGCTCTTCGTCGCCGCGGCGCTCACCGCCGCCGAGCTCGCGCGCAGCCGGCTTCTGAACGGCTCGCCGATCTACCTCGGCGTCTCTCCCGGCGGCAGCCTCGGCTACTCGCAAGCCGCGGTGCTGCCCGTCGTCCAGGTGGCCGCGTGGACGGGCGTGTACGGCATCAGCTTCGCGCTCGCGTCGGTGAACGCGGCGCTGGCCGGTGTCGTCGGCGAATGGCGCGACGGCACGCTCGGCCGGCGCGCGTGGACGGGGCTCGCCCTCGCCCTCGCGATCGCGCTCGGCGTCGCCGCGGCGGGCACGGCCGCGCTCCGCTTCGCCGAGGACGCGAGCGGACCGGAGGGCGTCGAGATCGGCCTCGTGCAAGCCAACCTCGACCCCGTCGCGCGCTGGGGCGAGCGCGGCCCGTACAACACGCTCGAGGTCCACCTGCGCCTGACGCGGGAGCTCCTGGCCGAGAAGCCGCCTGCGATCGTGTTCTGGCCCGAAGCCGCGGTCACGTTCCTGCTCGAGAAGGAGACGCTCTACCGCGACGCAATCGCGAGCCTGCTCGCGACGACGGACAGTGAGCTCGTCGTGGGTGCGCTTCGCTCCGAGGACCCCGACGGCCCGCCCTACCGGAACAGCGTCTACGTGCTGGGCGGGTCGGGTGAGATCCGCGCGCGCTACGACAAGCAGTACCTGCTGCCGTTCATGGAGTACTTCCCCGTCGGAATCGACATCCTCCGCCGCAGCTTCGGGAGCTTGCGCGTCTTCACGCCGGGCGAACAGACGGATCCCCTGCCCACGCGCGCCGGGCTGGCGGGAATCCTGGTCTGCAACGAGGGCATGCTTCCGCAGTTCGCGGCGGAGCGCGTGGCCGCCGGCGCCGGGTACCTCGTGAATCCGTCCAACGACGGCTGGATTCCGCACCCGAGCTACCTCGGACAGCAGTTCGACATGGTCGCCCTGCGCGCGGTCGAGCAGCGCAGCTACCTGGTGCGCGTGAGCGACGTGGGGCCGTCGGCGATCGTCGATCCGTGGGGGCGCGTGCAGGGTCGC
>CAZMKX010000102.1:0-9111 GCA_964566375.1 uncultured Myxococcales bacterium | reverse complement strand
CCCGACGACGTGTTCATGCCGCCGGGCGACAGCATGATCCTGGTGAACCGGCTCGGTGTACGGGTCGTCGACGAGAAGGCGAACTACAACGAGCGCACGCGGATCCACTATGCCTGGGACCCGGTGCGGCACGAGTGGATCAACCTGCTGCTCTTCATGATCTACGACCAGCGGACGGCGGAGCTCTTCGCCGGACGCTTTCCGCTTCCGCAGGCGGGAACAGGCGCGCCGTACGTGATCAGCGCGCCGACGCTGCCGGAGCTGTCGAGGGCGATCGACGCGCGGCTCGCGAAGGTGGCTGCGCGAACCGGCGGCGCTCGGCTCGACGCAGCTTTCCCCGCGACGCTCGCGAAGACGATCGCGCGCTGGAACCAGATGAGCGCGCGCGGCGTCGACGAGGACTTCGCGCGTGGCGCGGGCGTGTACGACCGCGACTGGCACGCGAAGATCTGGTCGTTCGCCAATCAGGGCACGAAACACGCGCCCGCGACCCCGAACGTCACCATGCACGCGCTCGAGAAGCGCGGTCCGTACCACGCGATCGTGCTGGCGGCGGGCACGCTCGACACGAACGGGGGTCCCGTCATCAACCGGCGCGCGCAGGTTCTCGACGCGCGAGGCCAGCCGATTCCCGGTCTGTTCGGCGCGGGGAATTGCATCGCGTCTCCGACCGGGCCGTACTACTACGCGGGCGGCGGCACGCTCGGCCCGGCGGTCACGTTCGGGTGCATCGCGGGCGAGAGCGCGGCCCAGGAGCCGCCGAAGGAGCTCGCGTGAGCGCGGGCAGCCAGCTCTTGCGGCGCGAGATCCGCGCGACCTTCTCGCGGCGCGGCACGCTCGTCGCGCTGCACTCCGACGGCGCCGACGCGCGCGAGCTGGTCCCCCTCTGCGGCGCGTGCGCAGGCGCCTTCGACGTGCTCGCGCCGCAAGCCGCGCGCTCGCGGAATCCGTTCCTCTCCAGCGCGCCGCCCGACGATCCGCGCTGGCGCGACTACGCGGGCTACGCCTGGTTCCGCCGCGACGACGCCGGCCGCCCGGAGCCGTCGAGCTTCGGCGACAGCTTGTGGCAGATCGAGCAGCTCGTGCTCGAGTGCGAAGAGCGGCGCGCGGAGCCCATCGGCCTTCTCGGCTTCCGCGAGGGCGCGACGCTCGCGCTCGGCGCGGCGCTCGCATTCCCGCAGCGGCTCGACTTCGTGGTCGCGATCGATGGCGAACGACCCGAGATCCCCGGCTGGAGCGAGCAGCGCGCGCTCGCGCCGGATCTGCCGGTCGCCGAGATCCGCGCGGGCTACACCGATCCGCGTGACGCGACCGAGGCGCTGCGAAAGTTCCTGGACGAACGCACGGGAGGCGACGACGATGGGCGCGGCTGAGAACAAGAAGCTGATTCGCACCTACTTCAAGCGGATCTCCACGGGCGATCCGAAGCTCGCCGAGATGCTCGCCGACGACGTGGTCTGGTGGGTGCCACCGGGAAGCGACATGGCCGGCACCTACACGGGCAAGGCGAAGGTGCTCGAGCTGATGGGCAGCGGCGTCGGTCTGTACGATCCGAGCGTGCCAATGAAGATCACCGTCGAGGACATGGTCGCCGAGGGCGCGAGCGTATGCGTCCAGTTCGTGCTCGAAGCGAAGACCGCGAAGGGCCGCGACTACCGCAACCACTACCACTTCGTGTTCAAGCTCCGTCGCGGCAAGATCGTGCTCGTGAAGGAGTACGTCGACACCCGGTACGCCCACGACCTGCTCTTCAGCTGAGGACCGCGACGTGAAGAACTCCTGGATCCATCTCGCGAAGGGGCAGACGCCGCGCCAGGCGCATGTGTCGGTGCCGAAGGGCCTCAAGGAGGAGGAGATCGGCCGCGGAGGGTTCCAGGGCCGCGTCGCGAACGTCTATCGGCTGCACGAGCCGACCGGCTGGGTGCGCGTCGAGGGGGACTACGCGCCCGGCGACGTCGACGGCGAGCGCGTCGACACGACCGACCGCACGAGCCCGCGCGGAACGCCGACTCGGCTGTGGTGGAACGACGATCTCACCGTCTCGGCGAGCCGCCGCAGCGAGCCGATGCCGTTCTTCGCGCGCAACGCCGACGCCGACGAGCTCTGGTTCGTGCACCGCGGCGAGGGCACGTTCGAGACCGAGTTCGGCCCGCTCGAGTTCGGCCCTGGCGACTACATCGTGCTGCCCAAGGGCGTCACACATCGCTGCGTACCACGCACGCGTGACAACTACTTCCTGCACCTCGAGTCGCGCGGCGAGATCGACTTCCTCGAGCACGCGAGCCTGGGCCGGCACAATCCCTACGACCCGGACGTGATCGGCGTTCCCGAGCCCAAGGCGATGGACGGCGACGGTCGTGCCGAGTACGAGGTGCGCGTGAAGCGGGACGGTCGCTTCACCTCGTTCTTCTACGACCACCACCCGTTCGACGTCGTCGGCTGGAAGGGAGATCTGTTCCCGTTCCGTTTCCACAACACCGACTTCCGACCCGTCACGGCCGATCGAAACCACGTACCACCGTCGGCGTTCGGGCTCTTCCGCGCCGAGGGCTGGGTGCTCTGCAACTTCGTCCCGAACCCGATGCAGCGCGACCGCGAGGCGGCCCGCCTGCCGTACTACCACCGCAACATGGACTACGACGAGATCGGCTTCCTGCACGCGGGCAGCGTCGCGGGCCAGCCCATGGAAGGCACCACGATCATGTGGCACCCCCGCGGGGCCGTGCACGGGCCCGGCGAGGCCGCGCGCGCGATGGCCGCACAGTTCTGGCAGGAGATCGACACCAACGACATCCAGGCGGTGAACATCGACAGCGAGCGACCGTTCACGGTCGCGCCCGAGGCGATGGCCGCAAAGCGCGATCACGTCCAGCTGAACGTGCGCAAAGGCGCGAGCTAGTCATGGCCATGCCGCAGATCGCGCGCTATGCCGCGGCGGGACCGAGCCTCTGGTCGTTCGACCGGCTTCCCGATGGCGTTCGCGTCGAGCCGATCCCGCTCGTCGCGGAGGACGGCGGCGAGTCCCACGGCACGCTCTACACGCGCGGAGGCGAGACCTGCGTCGCGCTGATGATGCATCCGCGCGGCGACATGCAGCGCCACTACGCGATGCCGCGCCTGCTCGAGGCCGGCATCGCCTGCTTCGGCCAGGCGGGCCGATTCATCAACAACGACGTGAACCTGATCCACGAGCGGATCATCGTCGACGTCGCCGCCGCCGTGCGGCACCTGAAGGACCGCGGCTTCCGCAAGATCGTCCTGCTCGGGAATTCCGGCGGGGGAGCGCTGTACAGCTTCTACCAGTCGCAGGCTTCGACACGGCCGCCGGGTCGTCTCACCGACACCGCCGCGGGTGATCCGTGCGACCTCAACAAGCTCGAGATGCCGCCCGCGGACGGAATCGTGCAGCTCGCCACCCACCTCGGTCAGGGCAAGCTGATGCTCTCGATCATCGATCCGTCGGTGACCGACGAGGATGACCCGCTGTCGATCGATCCGTCGCTCGACCTGTACGACCCCGCGAACGGCTTCCGCCCGCTGCCCGAGTCGTCGAAGTACGACGAGGCGTTCCTCGACCGCTACCGTGCCGCGCAGAGCGCTCGCGTCGCGCGCATCGACGCGATCGCGCGCGGCCACGTCGAGGAGTGGAACTGGTGGCTGCGCAAGGTCGGCGCCCCCGACTTCGAGAGCCTGCCGCTGCGCGAGCAGCAGCGTGTGCTTCGCCACGGGCTCGTTGGGCGCTACATGGAGATCCACCGCACGGAGGCGCACCCGGCCTACACGGATCTCTCGATCCTGCCGAGCGCGCGCGCGATCGGCTCGTTCTTCTCGCCGCGTCCGGACGTGTTCAACTACCTCGAGGCCGGCTTCGGCAAGTACCAGACTCCCCGCGCCTGGCTCTCGACCTGGTCGGGACACGCCTCGCGCGCGTCTACGCTCGATTGCCTGCCCGCGATCACCGTGCCCACGTGCGTGGTCGCCTATCTCGGTGACAACGCCGTCTTCTCGAATCACACCGACTCGATCTACGAGCGCTCGCCGGCGTCGGACAGGACGATCCGGCGCGTGTCCGGCGATCACCTGGGCTACGGCCCGGGTGGAATGCGCGATCGCAGCGGTCAGAACGCCGCGATGGACGTGATCGTGCCCTGGATCAAGGAGCGCTTCGCATGAAAGTCGACCTGTTCGCCATGCCGGCCGTGCCCGCCACGCTCGAGGAGCGCGAGCGGCTGCGGCCGATCGGCCGCTCGACGGAGCGCTACCAGATGATGCTCGAGGAGCTGCGCCATCTCGCGATCACCGCCGACGAGCTCGGCATCGACGCGTTCTCGACCACCGAGCACCACTTCCACACCGAGGGGAACGAGCTGTCGGTGAACCCGATCCTGCTCTTCGCCGACTTCGCGGCGCGGACCAAGCGGATCAAGTTCGCGCCCATGTCGATCGTGATGACGGTGGCGAACCCGATCCGCGTCGCCGAGGACCTCGCGATCCTCGATCAGCTCACGAAAGGTCGCGTCGCGGTCGCGTTCGCGCGCGGCTATCAGAAGCGCTGGATGCAGGTTCTGGGGCAGGGCACGCCGATCGCCACGGGCATGGGCGACGACGCCGACAAGCAGAACCGCGAGCGTTTCGACGAGAACGTCGAGATCCTGCTCGAGGCCTGGACGAAGGACGCGATGTCCTTCAAGGGCAAGTACTTCCAGGTGCCGTACCCGCACGACGAGGGAATCGCCGGCTGGGGCGCGCCGAGCTACACGCGCCAGTACGGCACACCCGGCGAGATCGACGACGATGACGTCATTCGCAAGGTCGGGGTCTGCCCGCGTCCCTATCAGGAGCCGCACCCGCCGATCTGGGTGCCGGTCACGGGCGGGCTGCCGTCGCTCCTGAACTGCGGAAGGAACGGCTGGCTGCCGTGGATCTGGGAGTCGGACCCGGCGAAATTCCTGCAGATGTGCCAGGAGTACCGGCGCGTCGCGGGCGAGAACGGCCACGAGTTCGCACTGGGCGAGAACTGCGGCGCCGTTCGTGCGATCACCATCGGGGACACCTACGACGAGGCGTTCGAGCTGGCGGCCGCGACCACCGGGCACGACTACCAGGAGTACTTCGGCCGATTCGGCTTCCTCGAGCTCTTCCGCAACCCCGAGGACGACCCGAACTGTCGCCCGCTCCTCTTCAAGAACAACGAAGAGGCGACAAAGCGTATGATCGACAAGGGCTACCAGATCTGCGGGACCGTGGATCAGGTCAAGCGCCACTTCGAGAAGCTCGTGAAGTGCCACGGCGACGGAAGCCTGGAATGGCTGTCGTGGAATTTCTTCTATCAGGGCACCACGCCGCGCCATGTCCAGGACCGGCAGCTCGAGCTCTTCGCCACCAAAATCATGCCGGAGTTCCGCTGATGCCTTTCATGAACGTGAATCGACACGACCTGTACTTCGAGGACTCGGGCGGAAATCGCCCGGTGCTCCTGTTCAGCCACGGCTTCCTGCTCGACCACTCGATGTGGGAGACGCAGGTGAAGGCGCTGTCCGCCGAGTACCGCTGCATCACGTGGGACGAGCGCGGCCACGGCATGAGCGACTGCCTGGGACCGTTCGACTACTACGACTCGGCGTCCGACGCGATCGGCATCCTGGACCAGCTCGCGATCCCCAAGGCCACGCTGATCGGGATGTCGCAGGGCGGATTCCTTTCCATGCGCGCGGCGTGGAAGAGCCCGGACCGCGTGAAGGCGCTGGTGCTGATCGACACCGCAGCGGGCCTGTTCCCGCCCGAGGTGCTCGCCGCCTACCGCGACACCGCCGACGCCTGGCAGTCGCAGGGTCCGGTGGGCGAGATCGCGACGAACATGGCGACGCTCCTGTTCGGGCCCAAGTACAAGGGTGCGGACCTGTGGATCGCGAAGTGGCAGTCGAAGCCGCCCTGCGAGTCCGCGCACCCGTGGGAGACCGTGCTCTCGCGCGACGACTTCATGCCGAAGCTGAAGGAGATCACCTGTCCGACGCTCGTGATCCACGGCAGCAAGGACGCGGCGTTCGACCTCGAGGTCGCCAAGGGCCTGCGCGACAACCTGGGCAACTGCAAGGACCTGGTCGTGATCCGCGGCGCGGCGCACGCGCCCAACGTCACGCACCCCAAGCCCGTGAACGACGCGCTCGCCGCATTCCTGCGGAAATACGCATGACCAGCCTCGGCTTCGGGATCTTCGACGGGGACAACCACTACTACGAGCCCCGAGACGCCTTCACGCGCTACATCGAGCCGCGCTTCCGCGACCGCGCGGTGCGCGTCGTGAAGGACGCGATGGGCGAGCGGATCCTGATCGGCGAGCGCCTCTTCACGTTCCTTTCCGACACCGGCCTGAACTTCGACAAGACGCAGCGCCCCGGCTCGCTGCGCGAATTCCTGAAGTCGCTCGGAACCGATCGTCTGGTCGAGCCGGACGAGGTCGAGATCCCGATGGATCCCGCCTTCACCAGCCGCGACGCGCGGCTCGCCCGGATGGACGCGCAGGGCGTCGAGTCGATCCTGCTCTTTCCCACGCTCGGCGTCTGCGTCGAGCACTTCATGAAGGACGATGCGGCGCTGTCCTACGCGAACCTGCGCGCGTTCAACCGCTGGCTGCACGAGGACTGGGGCTTCGCGTACCAAGGGCGCATCTACGCCTCGCCGGTGATGTCGCTGCTCGACGTCGACGAGGCGGTAAAGGACCTCGAGTGGGCGCTCGCGCGCGACGCGCGCGTCATCAACCTGCGCGTCGGCCCGGCGTTCGGTCACTCGCCCGCGGATCCGCGCTTCGACCGCTTCTGGAGCCTCGCGAACGAGGCGGGGGTCACCGTCGCGTACCACGTCGGCGAGTCGGGCTACAACGAGATGTACTCCGTGCAGTGGGGCGAGCAGGCGAATCCGTCCTCGCATCACCAGTCGGCGTTCCAGTGGGTGTGCATGTACGGCGACCGGCCGATCATGGACACGATCGTCTCGCTCGTGATGGCGAACTTCTTCGGGCGCTTCCCGAACGTGAAGGTGCTCTCGGTCGAGAACGGCTCGCTGTGGGTCCCCTATCTGCTGAAGGTGATGGACAAGATGAAGGGGATGGGCCGGAACGGGCCCTGGCTCGGCGGTCGCGTGACCGGCCGCGCGAGCGAGATCTTCAAGCAGCACGTCTGGGTGAATCCGTACCACGAGGAAGACCACAAGGCGCTCGCCGATCTGATCGGCGTCGACCACGTCGTCTTCGGCTCCGACTACCCGCACCCCGAGTGCGTCCCGCACCCCGACGAGTTCATCGCGCACATCCAGAGCCAGTTCAGCGGACCGGACGTGCGCCGGATCATGCGCGAGAACGGCCGCGCGCTCGTCGGCGAGAAGGCCTGACGCGTGGCCGGCGAGTTCGAAGACCGCGTGGTGCTCGTGACCGGCGGCGGCGGGTCGTGCATCGGTGGTCCGACGGCGCTTCGCTTCGCGCAGGAAGGCGCGAGCCTGGTGATCTGCGATCAGCACGAGCGGCGCAACCGCGAGGTGGCCGAAACGATCCGCAAGGAGACGGGGGCCACCGTACTCGACTTCCACCTCGACATCGCCGACCGCGCCAAGGTCGACGCGATGATCGGCGAGACCGAGCGCGAGCTCGGCCGCGTCGACGTGCTCGTCTGCAACGCGGCCGAGAACAAGCTCGGCAAGATGGTCGAGTACGATCCCGCCGACTGGGATCGCACGATCGACGTCTCGCTGTCCGCGAACTTCTACCTGGCGCGGAAGGTGCTGCCCGGAATGGTCGCGCGGAAGCGCGGGAACATCGTGAACATCTCGTCGGTCGCCGGCTGGATCGGGAATCCCAACGAGAAGGACGGCGAGCCGGCCTACGCCGCCGCGAAGGCCGCCATGTTCGCATTGACCCGGAACATCGCGCACGAGGTCGGCCCGCACGGGATCCGCTGCAACGCGATCGCGCCCGGCCTGATCTGGTCGCGCTTCGTCGAGAAATTCGACGCCGATTTCCGGCCGCTCGTCGAAGCCACGCCGCTGCGCCGCTACGGCCGTTCCGAGGACATCGTCGAGGCGGTGATGTTCCTCGCCTCGGACAGGCGCTCCGGTTTCATCACCGGCGAGGCGCTCAACGTCTCGGGCGGCTGGTACATGAGGCCGTGAGCGCGTGCCCGACGCTGCGCGTCCGCTGATTCCCGGCGACGGGCCGCAGACCGTCGCCGACGTGCTCGACCGCTTCGTGGCGCGAACGCCCGCGCGCGAGGCGCTGGTCGGACGCTCCGGTCGCTTCAGCTACGCCGAGCTCGATCGCCAGGTGAACCGCGCCGCGCGCGAGCTGTCGCGTCTCGGTGTCGGAGCGGGCGATCGCGTCGCCGCCTGCCTGCCGAACGACGTAGACCTGGTGATCGCGTTCCTGGGCGCGATGCGGCTCGGCGCGATCTGGGTCGGCGTGAACCGCCCGCTCGCCGCGCCCGAGAAGGCGTACGTGCTCCGCGACTCGGGCGCGGCGGTCTTCCTCGTCGCGCCGGATCTCGCAGCCCAGGTCGAGGGCGTCACGCGCGTCGTTCCCGTGACACCCGGGAGCGTCGGAAGCGGCGTCGACGAAGCGCCTCGCCCGCAAGCTCCGATCGACCCGCACGATCCCGCCGCGATCGCCTACACCAGCGGCACGACGGGCTTTCCGAAGGGTGCGGTGCACAGCCACCACAACCTGCTCCTGCCCGGCGCGGTCGCCGCCGCCACCGGCGCGTACGGCGCCGACGTCCGCCAGGGTGTCGTGCTCCCGCTCACGATCCTAAACCTGGTCGTGCTCGCGCCGCTGGTCGCCTTCCAGGACGGAAGCGCGTGTGTCTGCATCGACCGCATCGACGCGGAGGGTCTCGCCGCGTGGGTGCGCGCGGAACGCGTCGGCCACTTCGCGGCGGTGCCGACGGTCTTCTACGACTTGCTGACGCATCCGGGTGTCCGACGCGAAGACCTGGCGTCGCTCGTGCGTCCCGAGGTCGGAGGCGCCGAGTGCCCCGAGGCGTTCCGCCGGCTCTACCGCGAGCGCTTCGGTGCCGACGTGGTGATCGGCTACGGCATGACGGAGGCACCGACCGCCGTCACGCGCAC
>CAZMKX010000101.1:0-9129 GCA_964566375.1 uncultured Myxococcales bacterium | reverse complement strand
GGATTCCGGAATTACTACGGCAGCGGTAACGCCCGATCGCCTGCGGAGATGCTGGTCGATCGCGCGAGCCTGCTGACGCTGACCGTTCCCGAAATGACCGTTCTGGTGGGCGGCATGCGCGCGCTGAACGCCAACGCCGGACAGAGCGCGAACGGCGTGTTCACCGACCGGCCCGGGACGCTGAGCAACGATTACTTCGTGAACCTGCTCGACATGTCGACCCAGTGGACCAAGTCCTCCAAGTCCGACGGCATCTACGAGGGTCTCGATCGCGGAACGGGCAAGCGGAGGTGGACGGCTACGCCCGTCGACCTCGTTTTCGGGTCGAACTCCGAGCTGCGAGCCGTCGCGGAGGTCTATGCGGCGGCCGACGGACAGGAGAAGTTCTCGCGGGATTTCGTTCTCGCGTGGACGAAGGTGATGAACCTCGACCGCTTCGACGTGCGCTGATTCGGGAGCAGGTGCGTCGGTTGCACGAGGCGCGATGACCGCTCCGGCCGCCGGGGCGGGTCGGGAGTCGGTCGCGCGCGCGCGGCGTCGCTGAGGCATGCCTCGCTCCGCCTCGCCGCCCGCGCTCCGTAACCTCGTCATCGTCCTCGGCGACCAGCTCGACCCGTCCTCGAGCGCGCTCGATGGCTTCGATCCCGCGCGCGACGCGATCTGGATGGCGGAGGTCGCGGAGGAGTCGACGCACGTCTGGTCGAGCAAGCCGCGCATCGCGGTCTTCCTCGCGGCCATGCGGCACTTCCGCGATGCGCAGCACGCGCTCGGCCGCCGCGTGCACTACGCGCTGCTCGACGACCCGACGAACACGGGCACGCTCGCGGGCGAGCTCGCGCGCGCTGTCGCGGAGCTCCGCTGCGACCGGCTGGTGATCACCGAGGCCGGCGACTGGCGGGTGCTGCAGTCCATCCAGTCCGCCGCCGAACGCCTGCGCGTCCCGCTCGAGATTCGCACCGACCGCCACTTCCTCTCGACGCTCGACGAGTTCCGCGCGCATGCGAAGGGTCGCAAGCGGCTGCGCCTCGAATACTGGTACCGCGAGCTCCGGCGCGCCCACGGCATCCTGCTCGACGCGAAGGGCGGTCCCGAGGGCGGTGACTGGAACTACGACGCCGAGAACCGCGGCGCGTTCGGAAAGAAAGGGCCCGAGGGACATCGCGCACCGCTGCGCTTCGTACCCGATGCCGTCACGCGCGAGGTGCTCGCGCTCGTGGGCGCGCGCTTCGCTTCGCACCCGGGCGACCTCGTCGCCTTCGACTGGCCTGTGACGCCCGAGGAGGCGCGGCGCGCGCTCGACGACTTCATCACGCACCGCCTGCCGCGCTTCGGCGAGTTCCAGGACGCGATGTGGCACGAGGAGCCGTGGCTGTTCCACTCGCGCCTCGCGGCCGCGATGAACCTCAAGCTGCTCGACCCCCGCGCCGCGCTGCACGCCGCCGAGCACGCGTACCGCGCCGGCCGCGCGCCCCTCGCCTCCGCCGAGGGGTTCATCCGGCAGGTGCTGGGCTGGCGCGAGTACGTGCGCGGCATCTATTGGCTCTTCATGCCGCACTACCTCGAGCACAACGCGCTCGGCGCAACTGCGGAGCTGCCGTCGTTCTATTGGGATGGCGACACCGAGATGCACTGCCTGCGCGACGCGATCGGCCAGACGCTCCGGTACGGTTACGCCCACCACATCCAGCGCCTCATGGTCACCGGGCTCTACGCGATGATGCTCGGCGTGAACCCCAGGCGCGTGCACGAGTGGTATCTGGCGGTGTACGTCGACGCCGTGGAGTGGGTGGAGCTACCCAACACGCTCGGCATGTCGCAGTACGGTGACGGCGGCATCATGGCCTCCAAGCCGTACGCCGCGACGGGCAAGTACATCCAGCGCATGAGCGACCACTGCGCGCGCTGCCGCTTCGACCCGGCGCAGTCGGTGGGGGAGGATGCCTGTCCGTTCACGACGCTGTACTGGGATTTCCTCATGCACCACGAGGAAACCCTCGCCGGCAACCAACGCATGGCCCTGCAGCTGCGAAACATCGGGCGGATTCCCGAGGGCGATCGTACCGCCATTCGAGCGCGAGCCGCGGCGATCCGCGCCAACGCCGGCGCACCGCCCCGCGCCCTCGGGAGATAGGAGAGATCCGCGGCGTTCTCGCCGCGACGGCGGCGAGCGGGCTGCGGGGCGGTGCGCCGGCGACGACACGTCGCCCATGCGATGCGCTACTCCGACAACAGGCGCGACGCTTCGGCTACGCGGCGCGCCCGGCGAGGTGGTACGCTTCTCGCGTGGCACCCCCCGACACGCGCATCGATGATGGGAGTACCCCCGTCGCCGACCGGATCCGAGAGCGGATCGCAAAGGCGGGCGATCGCTTCCACGCGAACGACAACATCGCGGCGTACGTCGAGCCGGGCGAGCTCGACGAGCTGCAGCGCGAGGTCGAGGGGAAGGTGCACGAGGTGCTGCGCGCGCTCGTGATCGACACCGAGAGCGACCACAACACGCAGGATACCGCGCGGCGCGTCGCCAAGATGTACCTGCGCGAGGTTTTCGCGGGGCGCTACGCGCCCGAGCCGCCGGTGACGGAGTTTCCGAACGTCGCGCGGCTGAACGAGCTGATGATCGTGGGGCCGATCACCGTGAGGAGCGCCTGCTCGCACCACCTGTGCCCGATCATCGGGCGCATCTGGGTAGGTGTGATGCCGAACGAGAGCTCCGCGCTGATCGGGCTGTCGAAGTACGCGCGGCTGGTCGAGTGGGTGATGACGCGTCCGCAGATCCAGGAAGAGGCGATCCAGTACCTCGCCGACCTGATGCAGGAGAAGATGCAGCCCGACGGCCTGGCGATCGTGATGGAGGCCGATCACTCCTGCATGCAGTGGCGCGGCGTGAAGGACATGGACTCGAAGATGACCAACAGCATCATGCGCGGCGCGTTCCTCAAGAACCCGAACCTGCGGCGCGAGTTCCTCGCGCTGCTCGCCGGGCGCAGGAGCTAGTCGCCGTGCTGGTGCGTCTGGTCTACGCGAGCCGCGCCGTCGACGGCATCGACGAGGTGCTCGTGAAGTCGATCCTCGAGGCGTCGCACGCGCGCAACCCCGAGCACGGCATCACGGGCATCCTGTGCACGCACCCGGGCCAGGACGTGTTCCTGCAGGTAATCGAGGGCGCGCGCGCCGAAGTGAACGCGCTGTACGCGAACATCGTGCGCGATCCCCGACACCGCGACGTGATGCTGATGCGCTACGAGGAGATCGAGTCGCGCCGCTTCGCGAGCTGGCGCATGGGCGCCGTCGATCTGAAGAAGATCAACCTGAGCACCATCCTGCGCTATTCGGAGCGGCCGATCCTCGATCCGTACGGCATGACCGGCAAGAGCGCGCTCGCGCTGCTCGAGGACCTGGTCGAGACCGCGGCGATCGTGAGCCGCTGAGCGACGCCCAACCCGCTCCGCGATCCGCCGACATGGCCTGTCGGGCCTTCGCGAGAAAGGGTCTCCGACGGACGCCACGAGCCTCCGCCGTCGAATCGGGGCGATGTCGAGTCGTCGCGCCCCGCGCACCGGCGAGCGATGCGCTGAAGAGCGATGGCCTAGGGTTGGCCACGTGAGTTCAAGAGCCCCGGGGCTGGGGCTCCTCGCGACGCTGCTGGCCAGCCAAACCGCAAACGCACCCATGAAGGTCGTTACCGAGGTCGACCTCGATCGCAGCACTGGCAAGCCGAAGTGGACGGCTACGTCCGTCGGCCTCGCTTTCGGGTCGAGCTCCGAGCCTCGGGCCGTCGCGGAGGTCTGGCAGGATCGCAGCGACTTTCTCGATCGTCGCCCGCAGCGACGAACGGAGGCTCCGCCCCTAGCTCCAGATCTGCACGATCTTCTCGCAGCGCTCGATCCGGCCGGCGTCGCCCTGGAGTACGCGTGCGGCGTGCGCTTCGAGCTCGAGCATCTTCGTGTGGATCCAGCGGGCGGCGAGCTCCGTGCGCTCGGGCGCGGCGTCGGCCTGCCTCAGCAGCTCCGTCGCGACGATCACCGCGATCACCATCTCCGCGACGGCCTGTGCGGAGAGCAGCGCGTAGCCGAAGTCGCGGATCAGCGCGATCGAGGCCTCCTCGATGCGCGCAATGCCTTCGATCACCTTTGCAGCGAACGGCTGCAGGACCGGATCGGCGAGCGCGCCGAGCTCCTTGCGCAGCTCGTCGAATACGATCGTGAGCGCGCCCTTGCCGATCTCCTTCAGCGCGAAGCTGACCTGGATCTCGCTCGTGCCCTCGTAGATCGTGGTGATGATACCGTCGAGGTGGAGCTTGCCGACGGTGGACTCCGCCATGAAGCCGATCCCGCCGTGAACCTGGATCGCGGAGCGCGTGATCGCGTCGCAGCTCTCGGTGGCCAGGTACTTCGCGAGCGGCGTGAAGAGCCGAACCTGCGTCTGGTTGCGCTCGAACACGCGCTGCAGCTCCGCGCGCTCGGCTTCCGACAGCGACTTGTCGCGCGCGAGCGCGGCGTGGATGGCGGTATTGCGGTCGACCAGCGCGGAGACGCGGTAGAGCAGCGCGCGGCTGCCCTCCAGGCTCACGACCATGCGCGAGAGCAGGCTCTTCATCAGCGGCTGGTCGCCGATCGGCATGCCGAACTGCTTGCGCTCGCGCGCGTAGGCGATCGCCTCCGCGACCGCGGCCTCGGCGATGCCCACGCCCTGTGCAGCCACGCCGAGCCGCGCGTTGTTCATCAGGTCGAGCATGGCCTTGAAGCCGTCGCCCTTCACGCCGATGCGCCAGGCCTCGGCGCGCTCGAAACGCACGACCGCCGTCGGTGAGCCGTGGATGCCGAGCTTGTGCTCGAGCCGCTCGACGCGCACCGGATTCACGCGCCCGTCGGGCAGCGTGCGCGGGCACAGGAAGAGCGAGAGCCCCTTCGTCGTTCCCTTCGACAGCTCGAAGGTCTCGGCGTCGCGCGCGAGCACCAGGTGGATCTCGGCGCCGCCGTTGGTGATGAAGATCTTCTGGCCGTCGAGGAAGAAGCGGCCGTTCTCTTCGACGGCGCGCGTCTGGATCGCGCCGAGATCCGAGCCGGCGCCGGGCTCGGTCAGGTCCATCGCACCCTGCACCTCTCCCGAGACGAAGCGCGGCAGGTAGCGCTGGCAGAGCTCCTCGGACGCGTAGCGCTGGATGTCCTCGGCGACGCCGGCCTGCAGGCCCATCACCGTCATCAGCGCGGCGTCGGCACGCGCGATCATCTGCAGGATCACGTTCGCGATCGTCGCGGGCAGCTCGAAGCCGCCGAAGCGCTCGGCCACGCCGAAGCTCACCAGTCCCGCCGCGCGCAGCTTCTCGTAGCCGTCGCGCACGTGCGCGGGCTGGACCACGACGCCGTTCTCGAGCGTCGCCGCTTCCCACCAGCCGGCGCGCGACTCGGGCTCCATCGACGCGCAGATCTCCGCGCAGGTCTCGAGCACGCCGCGAAGCGCCGCGCGCTCGGCATCGACGTCGACGCCCTCGCCCTTCCGCAGCCGGAAGTAGTCGTCCCAGTCGATCAGGCGGTCCAGGTACAGGGCGATCCCGTCGTGAAGGTAGGCGGCCATGATTCCTCCGGCCGGGGCGCGCGCGTCGGCGGCTCCGGCTATGATCGACTCCCTCCGCAGGCGGGAGGCTAGCGCATGTACGTGGGCAGGATCGTCGCGGTCGGACGCACGCGCACCGGTGCGAACGCCGCGCTCTACCGGGTTTCGTCGCGATCGTTCCCGAACCGTATGGCGGTCGAGGTCGACGGTCGGCTCGCGATCGTGCCCCGCCCCGGCCACGAGGGCGATCTGCACAAGAACCCGTACATCGCCTACAACGCCGTGCGCATCGCGGGCGAGTTCGCGATCGCGACGAACGGCAGCCAGACCGACCCGATCGCCGAGAAGATCGCGCTGGGCGTGCCGCCGCGCGACGCGCTGGCGGCAGCGCTGCTGGCGCTCGATTACGAGAAGGACTCGCTGAACACGCCGCGCATCGCGGGAGTCGTGCCGCTCGAGGGCGACACCGGCTGGCTCGCGATCGTGCGTCACGACGCGCTGGTGGTGAAGGCCGTGCCGCTCGCTCCCGGCCGCGCCTGGTACATCGCCACCTACGACCACGACGACGTCCGCGACGCCCAGCACGTCGCCTTCGACGCCGCCGACGCCACCGCCGCCGCGCGCTTCGCCGTCGACGGCGGCGCCTTCGCCAGCCTCGAAAGGCCGGTGACCGCGGCCGCCGCGCTGTCCGCCGGACGCGGCTTCCGGCTCGGGACGTTTCTGGTCAACTCCGCCTGAGATCGCACCGATGAGGACGAAGATGCGTCCTCGTGAACCCTGGGTGAGTCCCCGATGAGCGCGTTCGGCGAGGCGCTCGGCCTGTACGCCCGGCCGCGAATGCTGGCGATCCTGGGCATGGGCTTCGCGAGCGGTCTGCCGCTGGCGCTGACCGGGCAGACGCTGCAGATCTGGCTGACGGAGGCGCACGTTTCGCTGACCGACATCGGTCTGTTCGCTCTGGTCGGCGTCTCGTACAGCCTGAAGTTCGTCTGGTCGCCGGTGCTCGACCGGGTGCCGCTGCCGTGGCTGTCGGCCCGGCTCGGCCAGCGGCGGAGCTGGCTGGTCGTGATCGGGGTGCTGCTCGCCTTCTCGATCGCGGGCCTCGGCGCCGCGGACCCGGCGGCCGATCCGTGGCGCACGGCGCTCTTCGCGTCGCTGGTCGCCTTCCTGTCCGCGAGCCAGGACATCGTGATCGACGCGTACCGCATCGAGCTGCTCGCCGACGACGAGCAGGGCGCCGGCGCGGCCGCGACCCAGTGGGGCTACCGCTTCGGCATGATCGCCTCGACCGTGGTGGCGCTCTACGCCGCCGAGCTCTTCGGCTGGCCGCGCACCTATCTGGCGATGGCGGCGCTCGTCGGCGTCGGCCTGGTCACCGTGGCGCTCACGCCGGAGCCGAGCCCGGTGCCAGGCGTGGCGCGCGCGGGCGCCGCGGGCTTCTTCCGCGAGGCCGTCTTCGAGCCGTTCCGCGAGTTCGCCACGCGCCCCCGCTGGATCGTGGTTCTGGTGTTCATCGTTCTCTTCCGCTTCGGCGATGCGCTGGCCGGCGGCATGGCGAGCGCGTTCTACGTGCAGCTCGGCTTCTCGAAGATCGAGATCGCGAACGTGGTGAAGCTGTTCGGCGTGGGCGCGACGCTTCTCGGTGTCGCTGCGGGAGGCGTGCTCGACCACCGCGTGGGCAACAGCCGCGCGCTGGTCGGCGCGGGCGTGCTCGCCGCGCTCTCGAACTTCGTCTTCATCGGGCTCGCATACGCGGGCCACGACCTGCGCGCGCTCACGGGCGCGGTCTTCGTCGAGAACTTCACGAGCGGCATCGTCGGCGCGGCGTTCGTCGCGTACCTGTCGCGGCTGTGCAACGCGGAGTTCACGGCCACGCAGTACGCGCTGCTCTCGTCGCTCGCCGCGACCGGACGCACGGTGCTCGCGGCGTCGGCGGGCTTCTTCGCGGAGGCGCTCGGCTGGCCGCTCTTCTTCGCGCTCACCGCGCTCGCGGCGACGCCGGGCCTGGCGCTGGCCGTGTATCTGGGCCGGGTCAGCGCGCGCGAAGCGCTTCCAGCTCCTCCAGCGTGCGCGGCCAGTCGGACTTGATCAAGCCGGGAGCGTCCGCGGCGGCTCGATCGGCTACTTCCAGAGGTCGACCGCGACCCGGGCTCGCCGGAGCTGCGCCTCGTCCTCGGCGGTGAGCTTCGTGTCGGAGAGCCGCACGAGGGCTCGATCCAGCGTTCCGGTGAAGGCGAACGGCACGGCGTAGTCCTCGCTCACGGGCGTGCCAGTGTCCTCGCCAACGTCGAGCGTCTCGTCGAGCGAGACCCGGAACGCGTAGGTGCGATCGAGGCGGCCCTCGGCGACTGTCTTGCCGTCCACGTCGAGCCGCAGCGTACCACCCTTGCCGAGGCCACCTCCGTCGTACTTGAAGTCCACCAGAAGGTTGTGCTTGCCGGGAGCGAGCTTCTCCTTGGCCGCGATGCTGGTGCGCTTCACCCCAACCAGGTTGTAGTGGAACACTGGCCGGCCCTCGAGCAGGTACAGGCCCCAGCCGTTGAAGCGCCCGCCTTGCGTCGCGATCACCCCGTTCGCCCCGGCGGCGGGGATCTCCACCGATGCCCCGAGCTTGAACGACTTGTTCTTGAGGTCCGGCGCGGTGCCCTCGGGGATTCGCACCTGACCGGGATAGAAGGTGAACACGTTGCGGGCGCGCGTGAGGCTCGGGCGGATGCTCACGTCGAAGCGTTCCACCGTGGTGTTGTCGAGCGGGAGCACGTTGTACTTCGCGGCCTCGACCCAGAACAGGTCCTGCAGCGCGCGCAGCTTTGCAGGCTGCGCCTCCGCGAGGTTCACCGCCTCGCTGAAATCCTCCGCGACGTTGTACAGCTCCCACTTGTAGTCGCCCACGTCCGGCTTCTTGCCACCGACCACCCACGGCGCGACCGGCGGGGTCGTGGACGCGATCCAGCCGTCGTCGTAGATGGCGCGGTTGCCGAGCATCTCGAAGTACTGAGTACGCCGGCGCGACGGCGCCTTCGCGTCGTCGAAGCTGTAGATCATGCTCACGCCCTCGATCGGCCTTTGCGGAACGCCGTTCAGCATCGCGGGCGCCGACACACCCACGGCCTCGAGAATCGTCGGCGCGATGTCGATCACGTGGTGGAACTGCGGACGGACTCCGCCGCCTTTCTTGATGCGCGCCGGCCAGGAGATGACCAGGCCGTTTCGCGTGCCGCCGAAGTGCGACGCGATCTGCTTCGTCCACTGCAGCGGCGTATTCGTGGCGTGTGCCCAGCCAACCGGGAAGTGGTTGTAGGTGAGCGGGCCGCCGAGCTCGTCCATGCGCCGCAGGATCTCGCTGAACTCCTCGGGAATGTTGTTCGCGATGGTCATCTCGTTCAGCAGGCCCTGGGGCGTGCCCTCGGCGCTCGCGCCGTTGTCGCCCTGGATGTAGATGACGAGCGTGTTGTCGAGATCGCCCTGCTCCTCGATCGCGTCGAGGATGCGGCCGATCTGGTGGTCGGCGTGCGCGAGCGCCGCCGCGAAGACCTCCATCATCCGCGCGTAGACCTTCTTGCCGTCCGCAAG
>CAZMKX010000100.1:0-9187 GCA_964566375.1 uncultured Myxococcales bacterium | reverse complement strand
GGGATCGGCGAGCCCCAGAAGCGGTTGCGGCTGATCGACCAGTCGCGCGCGCCCTCGAGCCACTTGCCGAAGAGCCCGTCGCGGATGTGACCCGGCACCCAGTTGATCGTGCGGTTGAGCTCGACCATGCGATCGCGGATCGCGGTGACCTTCACGAACCACGAGCTCATCGCGCGGTAGATGAGCGGCGTGTCGGTGCGCCAGCAGTGCGGGTAGTTGTGCAGGATCGTCGCCTGCTTCACGAGCACGCCGCGGTCCTTCAGCTCGCGGATGATCGGCCGGTTCGCGTCGAAGACGAGCTGGCCTTCGTAGGGCGGCACCTCGCGGGTGAAGCGGCCGTTCTCGTCGACGGGGCAGACGACCGGGATGCCGGCCGCCTGACACGCGGCCATGTCGTCCTCGCCGAAGCCCGGAGCCAGGTGCACGACGCCGGTGCCTTCGTCGGTGCTCACGAACTCGGCCGCGAGCACGCGGAAGGCGTTCTTCGTCGACGCGAAGAACGGGTAGAGCGGCGTGTAGGTGCGGCCGACGAGCGCCTCGCCCCGGAGCGTCCCCGCGCGCGTCCAGCCCTCGAGCTCGCTCTCGTAGCCGGCCGCGGCCGCCTCGCCGAGCGCGATCCGCTCGCCGCCCTTGGTGAAGACCGCGTAGTCGATCCCGGGTCCGACGGCGAGCGCCAGGTTCGACGGCAACGTCCACGGCGTCGTCGTCCAGACGAGAAGATCGAGCGCGGGCTCCGCGCCGCGCGCGCGCAGCGCGAAGCGCACGGTGATCGCCGGATCCTGGCGCTCGCGATAGGAGTTGTCGAGGCGGGTCTCGAAGTTCGAGACGGGCGTCTGCGCGGCCCACGAGTAGGGCATCACGCGATAGCCCTCGTAGACGAGCCCCTTGTCGTACAGCTCCTTGAACGCCCACAGGACGCTCTCCATGTAGGAGAGGTCCATCGTCTTGTAGTCGTGCTTGAAGTCGACCCAGCGCGCCTGGCGCGTGACGGTCTCCTGCCACGATTCGGTGTAGCGCATGACCGACGAGCGGCAGTAGTCGTTGAAGCGGCCGATGCCGTACTCGGTGATCTTCGCGCGCCCCGAGATGCCGAGCTCCTTCTCGGCCTCCATCTCGGCAGGCAGGCCGTGGCAGTCCCAGCCGAAGCGGCGCTCGACGCGTTTGCCGCGCAGCGTCTGGTAGCGCGGCACGATGTCCTTCACGAAGCCGGTCAGCAGGTGGCCGTAGTGGGGCAGGCCGTTCGCGAACGGCGGCCCGTCGTAGAAGACGAACTCGTTCTCGCCGTTCGCCCCCGCCGGACGCTGCGCGACGGAGCGTTCGAAGGTGTGCTCCTTCCGCCAGCGCTCGAGCGTGCGGACCTCGAGCGCGGGGAAGTCCGGCGACGGCTCGACGTCGGGGTAGGGCTTTTTCGCGGCGGCGTCGCTCATGGGCGCCTGATCCTACCGGCGGCGACGGAGCCGCGCAAAAAAAGCCTGCGATCTTCGGGACATACCGCCACTCGCTTGCCGATCCGCGCTCGGGTCTGTAGCGTACCGACCAGTCAGTCGGTAAGGATCTCCACACGCGCATGGCCCGTAGACCCGCACGCCGCCAGCCCGAAGTGAGCCGGGGGGGGATCCTCGATGCGGCCTTCACGTGCTTCGTCGAGCGCGGCTACCACGAGACCTCGGTCGACGACATCGCCGCCCGCGCGGGGCTCTCGAAGGGCGCGATCTACTGGCACTTCGCGGGCAAGCGCGAGCTCTTCCTCGCGCTCGTGGACCGCTTCGCCGAGCACGCGCTGCCGCTCGTCGCGCGCGTCGCCGACGCGCCCGACTGGCGCGCGGCGCTCCACGAGATCTTCCAGCGCGTGCGCGAGAACTTCGACGCCGGCATGCCGTTCTTCCGGATCGGGCTCGAGTTCGTCGCGCAGAGCGCGCGCGACGAAGCGATCCGCGTGCGCGCGGAGCAGGCGCAAGGTGTGTGGAAGGCGGCGGTGCAGACGCAGCTCGCGCGCGGCGTCGCCGAGGGCACGCTGCGGCCCTTCGCCGCCGACGAGGTGGCGCTCGTGATCGACGCGACCATCGACGGGCTGATGCTTGCCAAGCTCGTCCAGCCCGAGCTGGACCTGGAGGCCGCGTGGCGCGCGGCGGAGGAGATCTTCTGGCGAGGGCTCAGCGCTTGAGACGATCCGGCTTCGGCTTCGCGGTCCCGCTTCTGGTCGCGCTCACGCTCGCGGGCGTCGCTTCGGGCTCGGAGGAGCTCGACGTGCGCGATCTCGTCCGCCGCGCCGAGGACGCGCTGCGCGGCAAGACCGCGCAGATGAAGATGCGCATGACGATCACCACGCCGCGCTGGACGCGCGAGCTCGTCATCCGCAACTGGGACGACCGCACGCAGGACCGCAGCTTCTCGCGCGTGCTCGAGCCGCCGAAGGACAAGGGCACGGGTTTCCTGCGCGATCACGACGCGTTCTGGACCTGGCTCCCGAAGGTCGAGCGGGCGATGCGCATTCCGCCGTCGATGATGCTGCAGCCCTGGATGGGCAGCGACTTCACCAACGACGACCTCGCGCGCGAGTCGTCGCTCGAGAAGGACTACGAGCCGAGCTATCTCGGCGAGAAGACCCTGGACGGTGTGACTGCGCTCGGGATCGAGCTCACGCCGAAACCCGACGCGCCCGTGGTCTGGGCGCGCATGGAGCTGTGGATCGCGAAGGACAGCTACGCGCCGCTCCTCTTCGTCTACTTCGACGAGCCCGAGAAGGGCCGCTTCGAGAAGCTTCGCGAGCTGCGCTTCTCGGACGTGCGCACGGTGCAGGGCCGGCCGCTCCCGCACGTCTGGGAGATGGTGCCGAGCGACAAGCCCGGTCACTCGACGAAGGTCGTGCTCGAAGAGGCGCTGCTCGACGCGCCGATCGACCCCGAGATCTTCACGCAGAAGAACCTGCGCCAGTCGGAAGCGGCGCGCTGATGTTGCTCTTGCGGCTCGCCTGGCGGAACCTGGGCCGCAACAAGCGGCGCACCGCGCTCACCACCGCGGCCGGCGTCTTCGCGACCGTCCTGTCGATGGTGAATCTCGCCATCTCCGCCGGGAGTCACGAGCGCTGGATCGAGCACGCGGTGCGGCTCTACCCGGGTCACTTCGAGGTCAGCCTCGCCGGCTACCGCGAGAACCGAACCCTCGACTACGCGCTTCCGCTCGACGCGGCGGTCGAGGCGAAGCTCGAGACGTTGTCGGGCACGGAGGGCTGGGCTCCGCGGCTCGAGGCCTGGGGCCTGATCTCGGCCGACACCGAGCAGGCGACCGGGCGCGGCGTGCAGCTCTTCGGTCTCGACGGCGAGCGCGAGGCCTGGCTCGCGCGACTGGTGAACTCGGTCGACTCCGGACGCATGGCCGCGCCGGGCGACGGCGCGCGCGAGATCACGCTCGGCCGGCTGCTCGCGAAGAACCTCGGCGTCGGTCTGGGCGACGCGGTGATCGTGCTCTCGGCGGACGCGTACGGCTCGCAGTCCGCCGACCGCTTCGAGGTCGTCGGCACCTTCAGCGTGGGCGACGCGGAGCTCGACGGCTTCGGCGCGCTGCTCGACCTGGGCACGCTGCAGGCGTTTCTCGAGGCGCCCGGGTCGCTCTCGCACGTGGCGATCTTCCTGCCCGAGAGCGCTTCGCTCGCGCCGGTCGGTGCGGAGCTCGCCGCGCGCTTTCCCGCCGACACCTACGAGGTTCTCGACTGGCGGAAGCTGATGCCCGACCTGGAGCAGTTCATGATGCTCGACGACGCGGGCAACTGGATCGGCAACGGCGTGCTGATCGTGGTGGTCGGGTTCGGGCTCCTGAACACGATCCTGATGTCGGTCTTCGAGCGGGTGCGCGAGTTCGGCGTGATGCGCGCGCTGGGCCTGCGCCCGCGCGCGGTCTTCGCGCTCGTCCTGATCGAGTCCGTGCAGCTGACGCTGCTCGGGATCGCCGTCGGACTCGCGATCGGCGCGCCCCTCGTGCTCTGGCTCTCGGGTCACCCGATCCCGATCACGGGCGAGAACGCGCGCGCGTCGATCGAGCTCTTCGATCTCGAGCCGCTGATCGTCTTCGCGCTCGCGCGCGACCAGCTCGTCACGCTGCCGCTGCTTCTGATGGGCGTGGGTCTGCTGGCGGCGTTGCCGCCCGCCTTTCGCGCGAGCCGCGGGCGGCCCGTCGACGCGCTTCGGGCGACCTGAGATGGGGACGCTCGTCACGATCGCCTGGCGGAACCTGCTGCGCGGCTGGCGGCGAAGCGCCGTCGTGGGCACTGCGATCACGGTCGGACTCTCGGCCTGTCTCATGCTCGTGGGCCTGAACCATGGCTTCCTCGGGCAGATGGTCGAGAACGCGGTGTCGACGCGACTCGCGCATCTGTCGCTGCTCGCATCGGGCTACGTGCAGAACCCGGACCTGAACAACAACCTGCCGGACAGCGGGCGCGCGCTCGCGGCGCTGCTCGAGGAGTTTCCCGGGGCGCACGCCTCGCCCCGGCTCGTGGGCGACGGACTTCTGCAGAGCTCCCGGCGCAGCTCACGCGTCCTGCTCATGGGCGTCGAGCCCGAGCGCGAGGCGCGCGTCTCGATCGTGGACGAAGGGATCGTCGAAGGGCACATGCCCGAGCCCGCGCGCGGCTCGCGCCCGCTCCCGGAGATCGCCATCGGCGTCGAGATGGCGGAGCGCCTGCGCGCGAAGCTCGGCGACAAGATCGTGGTGCGCGCGCCGGGCGAAGCGGGGCTCGGGGCGTTTCGCGTCACGGGTATCTTCCGCACGCCGTCGTCGGAGTTCGACCGCAGCGTCGCGTTCCTGCGCCTGGACGACGCGCAGCGCCTGCTCGCGCTGCCCGATCGCGTGACCGAGGTCGCGGTGATGCTCGACGACCCGCGCCGTCTCGACGAGCTGCGCGCGTTCGCGGCCGCGCGCGTGCCGGCCGCGTCGCCGGACGTCGCGATCGAGATCTTCACCTGGAAGCAGCGCGAGCCTCGCATGGCCGCGATGCTCGGCCTGATGGCCGACACGGCCTGGATCGTCTACGGCGCGGTCTTCGTCGCGATGGCTTTCGGGATCGCCAACGCGCTGCTCATGATGGTGTACGAGCGCATCCGCGAGTTCGGCGTCCTGCGCGCGCTCGGGCTGAAGGCGGATCGGCTGCTCGTGCTCGTCGTGCTCGAGTCGATCCTGATGACCGTCGCGGGCACGCTCGCCGGCATCGCGGTCGGCGTCCCGCTCGTGCTCTGGCTGGGCCACGTCGGGATCGACTTCTCGATCTTCGCCGACGGCCTGACCGAATTCGGGATCGGCACGACCATCTACCCGCGGATCGACTCGCGCGACATCGCGACGCCGATCGCGATCGCCTTCGTCACCGCGATCGTCGCTGCGCTCTGGCCGGCCTGGAAGGCCGTGCGCCTGCGGCCGGCCGAAGCGATCCGACACATCTAGGAGACAGCCGTGGCCCGCCACATCCTCGAGGCCGTGAACGCGACCAAGGTCTACCGCGCCGGCGCGATCGAGACGCGCGCGCTCGACGGCGTGTCGCTGTCGATCGAAGGGGGCGAGTTCTCGGCGCTGTGCGGCCCGTCGGGGTCGGGCAAGACGACGCTCCTGAACCTGCTGGGAACGCTCGACCGGCCTACCTCGGGCCGGATCCTGGTCGCAGGCGAGGACACCACCGAGATGGGCGAGGCCGCGCGCGCGGAGCTGCGCCTGCGCAAGCTCGGCTTCATCTTCCAGTCGTACAACCTGGTGCCGGTGCTCTCGGCGGTCGAGAACGTCGAGTTCGTTCTTCTCCTCCAGGGCATGCCGCGCGCGGAGCGCCGGGCGCGCGCGATGCGCTACCTGCAGGACCTGGGTCTGGGTGAGCTCGCGCAGAAGCGGCCGGGCCAGATGAGCGGCGGCCAGCAGCAGCGCGTGGCGGTCGCGCGTGCGATCGCGTCCGAGCCCGAGATCGTGCTCGCGGACGAGCCGACCGCGAACCTGGACTCGAAGACCGCCGAGGATCTGTTGCAGCTGATGCTGCAGCTCAACCAGGAGCGCGGCATCACGTTCCTGTTCAGCACGCACGACCCGCAGGTGATGGCGCATGCGCGGCGCATCGTGCGGCTGGTCGACGGGCGCATCGCGAGCGACGAGCGCAAGGCGCCGTGACGCGCGCGGCTCGCAGCACGGCCTTCGCGCTGCTCGCAGCGCTCGCGCTCGGGCACGTCGCGAGGGCCGTCGAGCTCGACACCGGCGACCTGAAGCTCGATCTCGGCGCGAGCGTGCGCGAGCTCGTCACGCTGGGACGCGAGCAGCGCACGGACGAGGTCTTCCCCGCGCCCGACGGCACGTTCTCGCTCGGCGTCTCTCCGAGCCTGCTCGCGCAGACGCGCGTCCGGCTCGACCTGCAGGCGCGCTACAAGGAGCGCTTCTCGGCGCAGATCTCCTACGACAACGAGCTCTTCCTGGGTACCGGCCGGAAGTCGCTGCAGTTCGCGCTCGCCGACGAGCGCGGCAACGGCACCTGGATCGACCTCGACCGCACGCTCGCGGACACGAAGGACTCGACCTGGCAGCACCTTCTGTACCGCGGCTGGGTCCGTTACGAGGGCGACGACGTCGAGGCCGCCGCCGGCCGCCAGCGCATCGCGCTCGGCCGCGCGCGGCTCTGGAACCCGACCGACCTGTTCAACCCGATCCCGCCGCTCGCGATCGAAGGTGATCAGCGGATCGGCGTCGACTCGGTGGTCGGCCGCGTGCGTCTGGTCGACGACCTCTGGCTGGCCGCGATCGTGGCACCGCAGGACCGAGACGACCTGTACCGCAGCGCCGTGCGGCTCGAGCTCTCGCGCCGCAGCCTGGACGCCGCGCTGATGTTCGCGCGCATCGAGACCGACTCGGTGTACGGCGCCGACTTCGCCACCAACCTGGGCGACGCGGCGCTGCGCGGGGAGGGCACGTGGACCTTCCACGAGAAGGGCGGCCACACGACCCAGCTCGTCGCCTCGCTGGACTACACGTTCGGGATTGGCACGGGCCTGTACGCGCTGGTCGAGCACTTCTACAACGGCAACCGCTTCTCGCGCGAGGCCTTCGATCGCGCGCTGCGCTCGCTTCCGCCGCTCACGCCGGGGCAGGGGCTGGCGCTCCTGACGCAGTCCGGTGTCCTGCCGCAGTCGCAGCTGGTCACGAGCAGCTGGAACCAGACGGGCTTCCAGCTCGGCTACGACCTGACGCCCCTCGTGCGTCTGGACGTGCTCTGGATCCACGATTGGGAGGGCCCGAGCGAGGCGCTCTTTCCGGTCCTCACCTGGTCGGCGCGTCAGGACCTGGAGGTCTCGCTGGGCGCGCAGCTCTTCGGGGGAGGCGAGCGGAAGGGCAACTACGGCGGGCTCGAGCCGCTCTACTTCGCGCGCGTGGACTGGTTCTTCTGAGGCTCCCGGCAGCCGCGCGCGCATCTCAAGCCGCCCTCCGGCGGGGCCGATCTGCACCGATTGGAGGGGCGGTTTGCAGACGGTTCGAGCGGACTAGGGAGACGCGGCGTGCGCAGTCTCGGTCTCGGCATCGCCCTGGGGGCTCTCTTCTTCCTGTCGTGCGCGCAGAACGTCACGCGCTTGCTGCCGGACGTCTCGCGCAACTTCTTCGTGGCGGCACCGCGCGAGGATCCGTGGAACGCGAAGATCCGCAACTGGCAGTCGCGCCACCAGCTCGACCTGGCGCAGCCGGCGCCGGCCCCGGCCAAACCGTCTCAGCTCATGGAGGCGTACGACCAGTTCACCTCCGAGATGCGCCGCAAGATCGCGGCCGAGGCGGTCGCCTGGGTCCAGGACGAGAGCCATCGGCACTACATCCCGGACGGCGAGACCGACCACTGGGCGACCCTCTCGGACGTGGTCGCGACCGATGGTGACGACTGTGACGGTCTGGACCTCTTGAGCTTCATGCTCCTGCGCAAGCTCGGATTCAGCAGGGACGAGATCTTCCGCTCGATCGTCGTCGAGCGCGGCACCGGGCAGCACCACATGGTGACGCTGTGGTTCGAGAACGGGGACAAGACGAACCCCTGGCTGCTCGATCCGACCGGCGTCGTCACCGATCGACTCGTGCGCCTGTCCGACGTGCCCGAGTGGAGCCCGATCGAGATGTTCGACGAGGCGCGTCACTTCCGGGTCGAAGAGTCTCCGCACGCGGGAGCCGTAGCAACGCGCTGAGTCCTCGCTATTGTCGCGGCATGTCGCTGGCCGACGAGCATCTCGATCCGCCGTTCCTTCCGCAGCTTCTTCCCGAAGGCGCGCCCGATCCCGCGTATCCGCTCTCGACGCCGCCCGACGCGACGTATCCCGGTCAGACGCGTGAGCCGCTCGGCCCGCCGCTCGACGAGATCGCGACGCCCTCGATGTGGTCGCGGCTCGCGAACCCGCTCGAGCACACGCAGATGGAGATCTGGGACGCGCTCGGTCTGCTCGCGCGCGCCCGGCCGACGCGCTGGGTCGCGATCCACTACGGACGCATCGCGCTCAACGCGCACGCCTGGGAGCGCATGCGCGCGCGCATCGCCGGTGTGACGCCGGACGAGAACCTGGTCGAGCCCGCGCAGGGCTTGGTGGCCAGCCTGCCCGAGCGCTTCGAGGCGCTGCGCGCGCGCTTCCGCGTGCGCACCCTCGACCGCCGGCTGGAGCGCGCGTCGGAGCGCCGCGAGCGCGCGCTCGAGAAGCTGTCGTCGCTCGATCCCGGCGACCTCGACGCGGGCGAGCTCGCGCGCGGGCCGCTCGACGACAACACCTGGGTCGAGATCCTGCTGCCGTGGCTGGGCGAGCGGCTCTACTCTCCCGACGAGCCCGAGTCCGACGCCTGCCTGCGCGCCGCGGTGGGGCTCGAGCAGCGCTGCAACGCCGAGCTCGGCGTGCGTCTGGCCGCGCGCCGCACGCTCGCGACGCCGTCCCAGGTCGCCTATCTGACGGTCGAGGAGCGCCTGCGCGCCGTTCTCGACGGCTCGAGCGAGTGGATGGAGCTCGCCGTGATCCGGCAGGAGCGCGTCGAGCAGTTCACGAAGTTCGACGTCCCCCGGGTCTTCTGGGGCCGGCCGCGGCCCGATGCGGAGAAAGCTTGAACGACGAATCGCTCGCGCCCTCGATCGCGCTCGACCTGCCGCTCGTCAACCTGCCCGTGAAGCACCCGTGCTCGGGCTGCGGCGAGTGCTGCACCTACATCGCGA
>CAZMKX010000099.1:1917-9206 GCA_964566375.1 uncultured Myxococcales bacterium | reverse complement strand
TCGCGAAGGCGCCCGAGCCGAGGCCGGCCTCGATCTGCTGCGTGCTGGTGGACGACGCCGACTTCGTCTATGCCGTGTGTCGCGAGCACGACGCAGTGATCGTCGACCCGATCGCCTCGCAGGCCTGGGGGATGCGCGAGTTCACCGTGCGTGACCCGAACGGCCACCTGCTGCGCATCGGCCACTCGACCCGCCGCTAGTTCGACCGCAAGAAGCGGATAGAGCCGATCCCGGACCTATTCGAGAATCCTCGTCGCGGGCAATCGAGCCCGATCGCGGACGAGGTGGCACGATGTCGACACTCCCGATGGCGCCGACCCCAACCGACCCTGACGCCGCGCGCTGGCGCGCGGTCGTCGAGCGAGACCCGACGCAAGACGGGCGCTTCGTGTACGCCGTCCGAACCACGGGCGTGTACTGCCGTCCCATCTGCCCGAGCCGACGGGCGCTGCGCGCGAACGTCGCGTTCTTCAAGAGCGCGCTGTCGGCGCGGGCCGCGGGCTTCCGCGCCTGCAAGCGCTGCAAGCCCGACGCCGCGCGTGCGCACGACGGCGCGAGGACGGCGGCGCTCGCGGCCTGTCGCTACATCGAGGCGCAGTCCGGTCGGCTTCCGACGCTTCCCGAGCTCGGCCGTCACGTCGGACTCAGCCCCACCCACCTGCAGCGGATCTTCAAGCGCGTCGTCGGCGTGTCGCCGCGCAAGTACGCCGACGCCCTTCGCGTCGACCGGCTGAAGCGGGAGCTCCGCCGCGGCGAGGCGATCGCGGGGGCGCTGTACTCCACCGGCTACGGATCGACGAGCCGGCTCTATGAAGGCGCGGCGACGACGCTCGGGATGACGCCGAGCGCGTACCGCAAGAAGGCGAGGGGCGAGCACATCCGCTTCGTCACGCTTCCGTCGCCGGTGGGGGGACACATTCTGGTGGCGGCGACCGCGCGCGGGATCTGCGCCGTCCGGCTCGGCGACCGCGTGCGCGCGCTCGTCGACGAGCTGAATGCGGAGTTCGCGGGCGCGAAGATCGAGCCGGGCGACGACGCGATGCGCGCGGTGCTCGCGTCGAAGATCGCCGCGGGCGGAAGCGCACTCGCGGATCTGCCTTGCGACGTTCGGGCGACCGCGTTCCAGCGACGCGTCTGGGAGTCGATCCGCGCGATCCCCGAGGGCTCGACGTCGACGTACGGCGAGATCGCGGCGGCGATCGGCGCTCCGAAAGCGGTGCGCGCGGTCGCGCAGGCGTGCGCGAGCAACTCGCTCGCGCTCCTGGTGCCGTGTCACCGCGTGGTGCCGAAGTCCGGCGGAGTTGGCGGTTATCGGTGGGGCGCGAAGCGCAAGCGCGCGCTCCTCGCGCTCGAGAAACGGCGCGCGTAGGCAAGCGAGTGGAACGAATCGACGCGCTCGCGTGGCCGGAGATCGAGGCGCGTCTCGATTCGAGTGGCTGCGCGAGAACAGGCGTCGTCCTGACGCGCGCGGAGTGCGACGCGCTGATCGCGCTCCAGGGCGACGACGCTCGCTTCCGCAAGCGTGTCGTGATGGAGCGCCACCGCTTCGGAAGAGGCGACTACGCGTACTTCGCGAACCCGCTGCCGGGCATCGTGAGCGAGCTCCGGCACGCGCTCTACCCGCGGCTCGTGCCGCTCGCGAACCGCTGGGCCGAGCGCTTGCGCGCGTCCGAGCGCTATCCGGAACGGCTCGACGAGTTCCTGGACCGCTGTCACCGCGCGGGACAGACCCGACCCACGCCGCTTCTCCTGCGCTACGACGCGGGAGGCTTCAACTGCTTGCACAGGGACCTGTACGGCGCGCTCGCGTTTCCGCTCCAGGCGATGATCATGCTGAGCGAGCCCGACGTCGACTTCGCTGGCGGCGAGTTCCTCGTCGTCGAGAATCGCGCCCGGCAGCAGTCCATCGGTACGGTGCTCGCGCCACGCCGCGGCGAGCTCGTCGTCTTCGGCGTGAACGAGCGCCCCGTCGTCGCCAAGCGCGGCTTCGCCCGCGCGTCGCTTCGCCACGGGGTCAGCGAGATTGCGCGCGGAGAGCGTCACACCCTCGGGATCATCTTCCACGACGCTGTGTAGGCGCGCGCGAATTCGCGCGCAAGATCCGGATGGAACGCGCGCGCGGAGTCTCCGATCCTCCGGACTCGAAGGAGGTCGAGGATGAGTACGTATCTGCTGATTCACGGCTCGTGGCACGCGGCGTGGTGCTGGCACAAGGTTGCGCCGCGGCTCGAGGCGGCCGGTCACAAGGTGATCGTCCCCGATCTGCCCGGCCACGGACTGAATCCGAAGCCCGCGGCGCAGGTGACGATGCAGGACTACACGGACCTGACGACGAAGATCCTGGACGCCGAGCCCGAGCCGGTCGTGCTGGTCGCGCACAGCCGGCATGGAATCGTCGCGTCACGCACCGCCGAGCTGCGTCCGGACAAGCTGCGGACGCTCGTCTACGTGGCGGCGTACCTGGTGCCGAACGGTGAGACGATCGTACCGCTCTTCCTGAGCGACACTGGATCGCTGATCCCGCCGAGCTTCGACGTCGACCCGGTCGAGAAGACGGACATGCTCCGGCGCGAAGCGTTTCGCGACGCTCTCTATCACGACTGCTCCGACGAGGACGTCGCGCTCGCCAACGCCCTGCTCGCACCCGAGCCGATCGCGCCGGGGAGCACGCCGGTGTGCACGACGGACGAGAACTTCGGCCGCGTGCCCCGTGCCTACGTCGAGCTCACGGAGGACCGCGCCGTGACCTGGGCCTTGCAGAAGCGGATGCATGGCGCGATTCCCTGCAAGCCGGTGCTGAGGCTCGAAGCCGGCCACTCCGCGTACTTCTCGAAGCCGGACGAGCTGACCCGCGCGATCCTGGTCGCGGGCGGCGACGGCTGAATCAGGCCGCCTCGCGCTCGTCGGACGCCAGCGTTCCGCTGATCTCGCCGGCGACGTCCATGCGCAGGTTCGGGAGGCCGAGCTCGTCGAGCCACCGCGCGCCTTCGCGCTCGCCCATCAGCATCGCGACGGTCGTGGCGGTTCCGGCGACCAGACACTGATCGGCGACGACGCTGACGCTGCGCAATCCGGTGACCGGCCAGCCCGTGCGCGGATCGAGGACGTGCGTGTAGCGAACGCCGTCCACGATCATGCAGCGCTCGTAGTCGCCGCTGGTCGCGATCCCACCCGCGTGGAGCCGGACGCTCGCCATCGCGCCCTCGGGCGCGCGCGGATCGCGGATTCCGACGATCCAGGGCTTTCCGTCGGGATGGGGGCCGATCACGGCGAGATCGCCGCCGAGGTCCACCATTCCGTGTCGCGCGCCCCGCGCCCGGCACAGCTCGACGGCGCGGTCGGCGGCGTACTCCTTCACGAAGCCGCCGAAGTCGAGCTGCATGCCCGCGTGCGGAAGCACGAGCCGCGGCCGGCGCCACCCGAGCTTCGACCAGCCGACGAGCGGCAGGATCGCATCGACGTCCGCTTGCGCCGGGATGCGGCCGGACTTGAAGTTCCACACGCGCCGCAGCACGCCGGAAGTCGGGTCGAAGAGGCCCGCGCTCGTCTCGAAGGCCGTCGCCGCGTAGTCGAGCAGCGCGGCGGTCTCGTCGTCGACGACGACGCCCGCGGGGTCGCCGGCGCTCGCGTCGATCGCGCTCGTCACGCTGTCGTCGCGGTAGCGCGAGTACTTCGCCTCGAGCCTTCGGACTTCCGCTTCTGCGACCGCCACCAGCGCGTCGCAGAACGAACGCGACTCCCCGTAGACGTGCAGCTCGCACGGCGAGCCCATCGCACGGAACGGGTGACGCGCGAGCATCATCGCGTTCAGAACGTCGCTGTGAGACCGACCGAGTACACGTTGAAGTTCACCAGGCCCGGGGACTCGACCGACGGGCTGTCCCAGGCCAGATCGCCACTCGACAGGTACCGCTCGAACGACGCCTTCAGCGCCCAGTCGATGTCGGTGATCCACGGCGTTCGGAACCGGTACTCGCCCTTGATGCCGAAGGCGACCGCACCGAACGTGGAGAGCCGGAAGTCGCTCGAGTAGTCGCCCGACCCGTCGCTGTTCAGCGGCAGGTAGCTCACGTAGAAGTCGGCCTCGTTCTGCGTGTAGTAGCGAACCGAGGGAGTGACGGTGATCGCGTCACCGAACGACTGATACCAGGCGAGCTCGACGGTGTGCGAGCTGACCTCCCAGGTGTCCCAGTAGAACTGATAGGAGAGGTGGACCGTCGCTTCGACCTCTTCGATGTGGCGCCGGTAGCGCGTGAGCCAGGAGATCCCGTGGCGGCTGTCGGGGCGCGTGTCGGACAGGAACGTTCCGCCGACCTCGAAGACCTGTTTGTACGGATCCGAGAGATATCCGGTTCCGTAGGCATACGTGACGCTCGACTGGATCAGCGATCGCCGGTTCAGGATCTGCGCGAGCCCGACGTTCAGCGAGTAGCTCTGCTTCGTCTCGTGGCTGGGCCGGGTCGAGTAGAGATCGGCGTCCGTGGGATCGATCTCGTCGAACGACATGGCGATGCCGCCGGACAGCGTCGTGTTCTTCTCGTTGAAGTGCGTTTCCCCGTCGAAGCCGAAGTTCATCGCGCTGTAGTCGTTCTCGCTCGAGTAGCCGCCGGAGAGGCCGAGCCGCGCATTCTCGAGGTAGTAGTTCGTCTTCAGCAGGAAGTCGTCGCGCTGGTCCTCGATGGTCGGGCCGCTCATCACCTGCACGGGCGCGCCGGCCGCGTCGGGAATCGTGTACCAGGGGCTCGCGCCGCTCATCTTCTCGTGCGTGACCTCGAGCGAGAAGTCGATGCGGTCGGTGAGCGGCGCGGCGATCATCGCCTGGTGCGTCTGGACCTCGTAGCGGCCGTGAGACGTGTCCGGGAGCCCGTCCGACGAGTCGAGCTCGTCCTCCTCGTACGTCGAGTAGCTGTACGACGTGTAGACCTGGTCGATCGGCGAATCCGCCGACGCGACGCGTGCCAGACCCGAAAGCGCCAGCGCGCTCGCCTTCAGCGCGCGCAGCGCGTGGCTCTCGAGCTTCCCCTCCGGTCGTCGAATCAGTTGCATCCGCAACCTCCACCGCCCGCGCTGCCGCCGGGCATCGAGGCTTCCTTGCTGAAGAACGTGTGGTTCCGTCGGGCAGCCTCGAGCGGGTCAGGCGCCCAGGCCATGTCGGTCCGGGAGAGCACGGCCTTCTCCCACGGCTTCACGCGCACGAGGAAGTCGTGCTCGAGACAGATCTCGAGATAGCTGCGCGGCCGCTCGGTGTACTCGGAGAACTCCGGCATCTCGACGCTGGGCCACGAGAACGTGCCGCAGGCCGAGAGCAGGAGCGCAGCCGCGCACAGGAACACGGGTCTCATTTCTTCGCCTCCACGAGGGTCTGGATCTTCTTGCGCAGCTCCTCGACGTCGCTGCTTCGGAATCCGGGATGGACGAGCCGCACGACGCCTTCGCGATCGATCAGGTAGGAGGTGGGCATCGTCTTGAGCTTGAACGTCTCGGGAAGGCGGCCCTCCGGGTCTGCCGCGCTCGGGTAGCCGATCTTGTGCTTCTCGAGCAGGCGCAGCGCCTTCTCGGGATCCTGATCCACGTTCACCGCGATCACCTGGAACTGGTCGGCGGGGAATTCCTTGCGCAGCTCTTCGAGCGCAGGCAGCGCGGCCTGACACGGTGCGCACCACGAGGCCCAGAAATCCAGATAGACGACCTTGCCGCGATACGAGCTCAACGAAACCGTGCCGGGCCCGGTGAGCGACTTCGCGGCGAACGAAGGAGCGGTCTCGCCCTCGTCGGCAGCGCGTGCGGCTCCGGCGGCGGACACGATCAGCGAGACGGCGACGAGGCGTGCAGCGAGCTTTGCGTAGTGGCGCATGATCCGCGGTTCCTTCGTTCCCTCACTTCCCTGCACTTCATCGACATGCACGGCCCTCGCCTTGTGACTGACCTCACGGCAGCGCATCCGCACGAAATCCGCAGCTCGTGTGCAGCTTCATTCGTACACCGGAGCGCGTACGCCCGAACTCGACTTCGTGACCCAACTCACGAAGGTTCGCGGCGAGCGTGGCCGATGAGTGCATCGTCTACGAGGGGCGTCGAGGAGCACCGATGGACTGGCTTCGGAACTGGCGCGGCGTCCCGCTCGTGGCGACGCTCGCTCTTGGCCTGATCGGGGCGTGGCCGGCCGTTGCAACCGCGGGCCCGCGCGAGCAGGCCAAACGGATTCACGACCGAATCGTCGGCGTGCCTCCGTCGGACGCGGTCCTCACTTCGATGGAAGCGTCGATTGCGGCCGGTGATCCGATCGCCGCCGCCTACACCGCCATGGCCAACCCGATCTTCTACAGCTCGGCGCTGAAGAACTGGGCGACCCCGTGGACGAACGTGCCCCAGACCGTCTTTGCGGACCTCAACGACTACACCGCCACGGTGATCGGCATGATCCGCGACGACGTGCCGTTCGACCAGGTGCTGAGCGCCGACATGGTCTACGTCGGTGCCCCGGGCGTGGTCGGAACCGGCTACTCGCAGACCGACAACATCCACTACCAGCAGCTCGAGCAGAGCGGGGCGGACCTGTCGAATCCGGCCGTGCTGGTGCAACGCATGCAGTCGACCTTGCCAGGCTCGCAGCTCACGGCGGCCGACACGGCGGGCGTGATCACGACGCGTGCCGCCGGCGAGGCGTTCTTCTCGGCCGGTACGAACCGGCGCATGTGGCGCTTCACGGCGAAGAACTACCTGTGCCGCGACATGGAGCAGCTGAACGACATCACCCGCCCCGCGGACCGCATCCGCCAGGACATCGGACGCAGCCCGGGCGGCGACAGCCGCATCTTCCACAACACCTGCGTCGGCTGTCACAGCGGCATGGACCCGCTCGCCGGCGCGTACGCGTACTACGAGTGGGACGCGACGGCCGGACGCGTGGTCTTCACGCGCGGCACCGTCGCAGGCAAGTTCCTGATCAACGCGAACACCTTTCCCGGTGGCTACGTCACCGTCGACGACAACTGGGTGAACATGTGGCGCGCCGGGCCCAACTCGTCGCTCGGCTGGCGCGGCCCGGCGGGCTCCGGGAACGGGCCGAAGTCGCTCGGCGTCGAGGTCGCCGCGACGCGCGCCTTCTCCGAGTGCCAGGTCACCAAGGTGTTCCAGCGCGTCTGTCTGCGCTCGCCGGAGTCGGCGGCGGACGCGGCCGAGGTTCAGCGAATCGCGGATGTCTTCGAGGCAGGGAACCGCAGCATGAAGCGCGTCTTCGCAGAGACGGCCGCCTACTGCATGGGGAACTAAGCGATGAAGACGCTTCA
>CAZMKX010000099.1:0-1817 GCA_964566375.1 uncultured Myxococcales bacterium | reverse complement strand
CACTTCTGCTGGAGCAACTGCGCCAACGACGCGGCGCAGATGCAGGCCGCGATCCAGGCCTGGGCCGATCTCGTCGTGACCGCGAACCCCGACCCCAATGCGCCGGGCAGCGTGATTCCCGCGACGATCATCGCGAGCGACGGACGCACGTTCCTGTCCGCGACGCGCGCGGAGAGCACGCGCTACAACGGCAACCAGATCGCGATCTGGAAGTTCGAGGAAGGCGCCGGAACCATCGCGCTCGACACGAGCCGCGTCGGCCCGACGATGAACCTGGACCTGATCGGCGACGTGGCGTGGGTCTCGGGCGGCGGACTCGAGTTCACGGGCGGCCGCGCCGTCTCGAATCCGGTCGACAGCCGCAAGCTCTTCAACGAGATCGCGAGCGGCAGTGGCATGCAGCAGTACGCCATCGAGGCGTGGGTGATCCCCGCGAACACGACGCAGGAGAACCGGCCGATTCTGACCTACACCGGCGAGAGCGGCGATCGCAACTTCGCGATGCGGCAGTCGCTCTACAACTACGTGTTCAGCAACCGCAGCCTCGACGACGCGAAGGACGACGAGGGCAATCCGCGCTTCGGCGGCCCGCCGCTCATGACGGCCGACGCCGACGAGGACCTCCAGGCGCAGCTGCAGCACACCGTCTTCAACTACGACCAGAACAACGGCCGCCGCATCTACGTGAACGGCGTCTGGACCGAGGACGTGGACGAGGTGAAGCCGGCGCAGCTGTTCAACTGGGATCGCGACGGAACGTTCGCCGTCGGCAACGAGGTCGGTGGCGGCCGGCGCTGGATGGGCATCGTCAAGCTGATCGCGATCTACAATCGCACCCTCTCGCCGGGCCAGATCCAGCAGAACTTCGAGGCCGGCGCGAGCCAGCGCTACCTGCTTCGTTTCGGACTCGACGCGGCTCTCGGCGGCGGCGCGTACATCGAGTTCACGGTCAGCGAGTACGACGCGTACAGCTACCTGTTCTGCTCGCCGACGCTCGTTTCGAACGGGCGCACGGGCTTCAGCGTGCAGACCGTGCGCATCTCGGTGAACGGCGTGGCGCCGGTCGCGAGCCAGAGCTTCCGGACCCTCGACGTGCCGATCACCGAAGGCAGGACCGTGCTCTCGCAGCAGTGCCAGGTCGTGCCGAAGGACCTCGGCGTCGACCAGGACGTGTTTCACGTCTTCTTCGACGCGCTCGGAGGTCAGACGATGCCGATCGCCGACCTTCCGGGTGCGCCGCCGCCGACGCCGGGCGTCGTCGTTCCGTCGCCGGGCATCGGCATCCGCGACTTCGCCGAGATCAACGACTCGATGTCGGCGCTCACGGGCGTGCCCGTCACGAACGGCACCGTCCGCGCGACCTACCTCGAGCTCCAGCAGGCTCTGCCGAGCGACAACAACGTGGCTGCGTTCGTCTCGTCGCACGTCGTCGGGATCTCGCGGCTCGCGCTCGACTACTGCGACCAGATGGTCGAGAACACCGCGCTGCGCAACGCGTTCTTCGGCGTGGGCTTCGACTGGACGCAGCCGGCGACGACGGCGTTCTCGAGCGTCGGCCAACGCGATCAGATCGTGAATCCGATCGCGACCAAGATGCTCGGCACGTCGATCGGGACGATGCCGACGGCGGCCGAGGTGCGACCGCATCTCGATACGCTGATCGACCAGCTAACGGCCGGCTGCACCGCGGCGAGCTGCCCGGCAAGCCATACCCGAAACGTAGTGAAGGGCGTCTGCGCGGGAGTGCTCTCGAGCGCTGCCGTGCAGCTGAACTGACGCGGAAGAGGTGAGCGAAATGGGACGATGGACCAAGACCC
>CAZMKX010000098.1:0-9232 GCA_964566375.1 uncultured Myxococcales bacterium | reverse complement strand
CTGAACTTCGGATCGGACGGCGTGGACGGAAACGACATCGTCTCGTTCACCGTCGGCGCGCGCATGGAGCTCATGCCGGAGATGTCGCTCGGCGTCGGCTGGGAGCATCCGATCACGAAGCGGAAGGATCTGCTCCAGAACCGCCTGTACATCAACCTGCTCTGGGAGCTCTGAGCGTTGCGCTAGACTGCGGTGGGTGAGGGAAAGCGCAGCGATCCGTCATCTCCGCGAGTACATCGCGATCCCATCGGTGAACCCGATGGGGCGCGACGACCAGGACCCCGCGATCGTGGGCGAGCGCCGCTACGCGGAGCACGTGCGGGCGCAGCTGCGCCGGCTCGGGCTCGACGCGGAGCTGATCGGCGATCCCGCGCGTCCGTCGATCGTCGCGCACGCGACGGTCGCGGACGCCGGGGACACCCTGCTCGTCGCCTCGCATCTCGACACCGTTCCGGTCGACGGCATGGAGATCAAGCCATTCGATCCGCGCGTCGCCGACGGCCGCGTCTTCGGCCGGGGATCCTGCGACACCAAGGGCGGCATGGCGGCACTGGTCGCGGCGCTCGAGCGCGTGCTGTCGCACGGCACGCTGCGCCGGAACCTGATCGTGGTCGGCGAGGCCGATGAGGAGCTCGGCAGCATCGGTGTGAACGACGTGATCGCGCACCTCGGGGCGCACCCGCCCGATTGGGTGATTGCGACCGAGCCGACCGATCTGCGCGTCGTCACGCGCCACAAGGGGATCGTTCACGCCCGCCTGCGCGCGGACGGCGTCGCCTGCCACAGCTCGGACCCGAGCCAGGGCCGAAGCGCGGTGCTCGCGATCTCGCGCACCGTGCTCGCGCTCGAGGAGCTGGCGTACGAGCTCGCGCGCGTTCGCGACCCGCAGCTCGGACCCGCGACGCTCAGCGTCGGGCGCATCGGCGGAGGGACCGCGACCAACATCGTGCCCGACGACGCCTGGCTTCTGCTCGACCGCCGCTGCCTGCCCGGCGAGGACGACGTGAGCGTGCGCGCCGAGCTCGAAGGCATGCTCGCGAAGCACGCGCTCGACGACGTGCGGGTCGAGTGGTGCTCGCTCGAGAAGGCATCGCTGGCGACGCCCGACGAGGACCCCTCGGTGCGCTCGCTGCAGGCAGCGCTCGAGCTGGCGGCGCTCGACGCGACACCCGGCAGTGTCGCATTCGGAACGGACGCCGGCGTCTTCAGCGCTCACGGAATTCCCGGCGTCGTCTTCGGCCCGGGTTCGATCCAGCAGGCGCACACGTCCGCGGAGTGGGTCGCGATCGATCAGGTCGAGACGGCGAGCGCGATCTTCGAGCGGATCCTGAGCTCGCGCGACTAGGAGCGGACTCAGGATCCCGCGCCGGTCACGGTGTCGACGTCCGCGAGCACGAGCTCGGGGTCGAGCATCCCCGCCGAGTAGATGTTCCGCACGCGCAGCCGATCGTCGAGCAGGAAGATCTTCAGCACGTGCCGGTACGTGCCGTTCTCGAGCGGCGTGGCGTCCTGGCCGTAGTCGGCGAGCAGCGGCCCCAGCGACGCGGCATCCGCCGGCGCGAGAAAGCTCCACGAGGTCTTCGGCGCCATCATCTCGCGCAGCTCGCGCATCCGCTCGGGCGTGTCGTTCGCCGGGTCGAAGCTCACGCTGGCCAGCCGGACACGCGCCGCGCGCGCCGGGTCGGCGGCGAGCTTGCGATCGAGCTCGCGCAGCAGGGCGAGTGACGCCGGGCATCCCTGCGCTTCGTGACAGCCCCGGTAGATGAACGCGACCAGCGCGACCTGTCCCTTCGCGAGCACGGGGAAGCGGACGGAAACCCCGTCCGCATCGACCAGCGGATGCTCCTCCACCTGTGCGATCGGCGGCAGCTCGTAGCTGCCCGGCGCGGGCGCCTGGTACAGCGCGCCCGCGCGCGCGCCCAGTGCGACGCCGAGCACGAGCGCGACGAGCGTCACTCTCCGACGGCGGGCTTGGCGGACTGTGAAACCCAGAAGCCCTCCTGTCCGAAGCGCATGAGGTGCGGACGGCCGAGCTTCTCGGCCGTGAAGTCGACCGCGAAGAGCGGCTCGAGGGTCTTCCCGTTCCACGAGAATGCCTTCACGAACTGTTCGTTCGCGGCGCCCGTCTTGTCCCACTTCGACAGCAGCGAGGAGCTGAAATAGACGCGCTGGCCGTCCCAGCTCTGCGAGACCATGTTCACCTGCTCGCCGATCTTCTTCTCGTGCACGACGACCGGCTTGCGCGGGTTCGACACGTCGAAGACGCGCACGGTTCCGTCCATGAAGGTGTCGACGAACAGGAAGCGGTCGTCCGCCGACAGGCTGATGTCGACGGGCAGCGGAATCTTCGCGGGATCGCCGATCGGCGCCAGGTCGACCGCCTCGAACGTTCCGTCGTCCTTCCGGAACACGCCCCAGAGCCGCGACGTGAGAGCCGCGCTCGTGAATGCGTAGTAGTGCCGCGGCTGCAGCGCGAAGCGGATCTCGAGCGGCGCGCCCGGCACCGCGAGGGTCTGCAGGGGCTTCCGCGCGTGCGCGTCCCAGACCACCATCGTGTTGCCGAAGTGCTTCATCGCCTCGGCATCGCCCATCAGCTCGGGCAGCGGGCGCATGTAGTTCTTCTTTCCCGTGAACGACGACGTCAGCATGCGGTTCAAGTCGACGTTGAGGCGCGCGTCGTAGCCGTATTCCGCGCCCTCGGGCATCCAGACCGTGCGCACGTACTCGCCGTCGTTGTTGTATTCGACCAGCGCCGTCTTCCCGCCGCCGTCCTTGGCGTTGGAGAGACTCGCGATCAGCATGCGGCCGGGGAGCGCCGTGAAGCTGTGGGGGCCGACCACTCCGCCGGATTTCTCCACGTAGTCCTTGATCGTCTTCACGAGCTTCGGCTTGCCCGGGTCGCTCGCGACGTCGATGACGAAGATCTCGCTCGTGTCGAGACCGCCGAGCCAGAGGAAGCGGCGATCGTCCGTGAAGTCGCCGTGATGCGCCTCGTGCCGGCCCGGCAGCGAGACCTGGTGCACGACCTTCCCGTAGCCGGGGCGGGCCTTGTTCGCGCCGATCGTCACCAGCTTGTCGTTGCCGTCGCCCATGCCCTCGACGCCGAGCGTGTAGACGTAGACGTAGTCCTCCTGGCCCGTGATCTTCGGCATGTACGGGGACAGACAGGTCTCGTCGGCGGTCGCCGGACCGGAGAGCGCTGCGAATGCGACCAGCAGCGCGAGAGCGAGACGTGCGCGCATGAGCTTTTCCTCCCTGGTTTGACGGGGCATGTTATCGCGAAGGTCGAGAACGGGGGGAATGGGCACATGGCGGATCGGCTCGAGCTCCTGCCTCGACCGCGCGAGCTGCACGTCGACGCGGGCGTGCTTCGGCTTTCCGCCACGCCCGCGGTGCGGGTGAGCGCAGAGCGGCCCGCCGAAGCCGAGCGCGCACGCGCGCGAATCCGCGCGAGCCTCGGCCGCGAAGCCGGCCTTCCCGCGAAGCCGCCCGAGCCGGGCGCGCCGGCGATCGCGCTCGCGATCGACGCAGGGGCCGACGTCCCGGCCGAGGGCTTCACGCTCGCGATCACGTCGAGCGGCATCGCCCTCACCGCGCGCGACCGGCGCGGTCTCAACTGGGGCGCGGGCCTGCTCTGCCAGATCGTTCGACAGCGCGGCGCAGCACTTCCGCTGCTGCGCGTGCGCGACTGGCCCGACCTGGGCGTGCGCGGCTACATGCTGGACGTCAGCCGCGACCGCGTACCCACGCTCGAGACGCTCTTCGAGATCCTGGACCTGCTCGAGGAGCTGCGGCTGAACGAGCTCCAGCTCTACACCGAACACACGTTTGCGTACGCCGCTCACGAGCGCGTCTGGCGCGACGCCTCGCCACTCACGGCCGCGGAGATCCGACTGCTCGACGCCGCATGCGCCGAACGCGCCATCGAGCTCGTCCCGAACCAGAACAGCTTCGGGCACATGGAGCGCTGGCTCTGCCACGACGCGTACCGTCCGCTGGCCGAGATCGAGACTGGCGCGAACCAGACCTCGCGCGGCGCGCGGCCGGTGGCGTGCCTGGCTCCCGACGCCGCGAGCGCGGCCTTCATGCGCTCGCTGTACGCGGAGCTGCTGCCGAATTTCACGAGCCGGAGTCTCAACATCGGCTGTGACGAGACATTCGAGCTCGGCCGCGGGCGAAGCCGCGCGGTCTGCGAGTCACGCGGAAAGGGCCGCGTGTATCTCGACTTCCTGCTCGAGCTTCTGCGCGGTCTGCACGCCGACGGGCGAACCGTGCAGTTCTGGGGCGACATCGTGGTGCAGCATCCGGAGCTGATCTCCGATCTCCCGCGCGAGCGCACGGTCGCTCTGGCGTGGGGATACGAGGCGCCGCGCGATCCGGCGTCACTCGGCGCCCCGGTGCGCGAGCTGCTCGGCGGCGTCGGAGTCGACCTCGAGGGCGTGCGCGGATTCGCGACGCTCGCCGGGCCGTACGCGCGCGCGGGCGTTCCGTTCCGCGTGTGTCCCGGCACGTCGAGCTGGCTCTCTCTCCTCGGACGGCTTCCGAACGCGCGCGGAAATCTGCGCGACGCGGTCGAGATGGGGCGGCAAGGCGGCGCCGAAGGCGTGCTGATCACGGACTGGGGTGACATGGGACACCTGCAACCGCCCGTCGTCAGCCTGCCGGCGCTCGCGTACGGCGCAGCGATCTCTTGGTGCCTGGAGAGCCAGCGCGAGCTCGATCTGGCGCACGCGCTCGACGTGCTCGTGCTCCGCGACCCCGCGCGCGTGATCGGCGCGGCGCTCGTACGGCTCGGCGAGATCGGAAGTGAGTCTGGCCTCGAAGCGCTGAACTCGAGCCCGCTCGCGATGGCGCTGTTCACCCCCCTCGGCCGCGAGCCGTGGCTCGCGTGGGGCGAGACGAGCCGGCCGCGACTGGAGTCGATTGCCGAAGAGCTGCACGCGATCTGCGAGTCGCTGGACCGGGCGCGGCCGGCGGGGTTCGGCGGCGAGATCTGCGCGCGGGAGCTGCAGCAAGCGGGCTTGCTGGCGCGCCACGGCGCGCGGCGGTTGATGCACGCGACGCCGGGCGGCGGTCCCACGAAGGCGGAGCTGCGCGACGAACTCACTCCGCTCATCGATGAGCAGCAAGCGTGTTGGCGACGACGCAGCCGCGAGGGCGGGCTCTGGGACAGTCTGTCTCGACTTCGCGTCGCCCTCTCCGAAGTGACTGAGTAGCCCGGCAACGCAACCTAGCCAGACGAGGCGGGCGCGCGTACCATGCGAAAGCGCCCAGGAGGCGCACCTCGATGCCCCCCGCGCCTACCCCCCGCGCCGTCTGCGCGCTTGCTTCGCTCGCGCTGACGCTCGCCTCGAGTCCGGCATTCGCTGGCGTATCGGCCGTGCCGAGCTTCGTCGCCCAATCCGGCGCGCCGGGCCCCTTCACCGTGTCGACGGCCGGAGACGTGAACGGCGACGGCTTCAGCGACCTGATCGTGGGCGCGCCCGCATGGTCGGACGATCCGGGCGCCGCGCCGGGCAAGGGACGCGTTTTCGTGTACCTCGGCAGCGCGAGCGGCCTCAGCCCCGTCGCCGACTGGGTCGCGTCGGGCACTGCGTCGGGAATGGAGCTCGGAAGCGCAGTCTCCACCGCGGGCGACCTCGACGACGACGGCTTCGACGACATCGTCGTCGCGGCGCGCGGCTACTCGAACGGCGAGAGCGCGGAAGGCGGCGTCTTCGTCTGGCTCGGCCGTGCCGACTTCGCGAGCCTGCCCGACGCAAGCGAGGCGAACGCCGACTGGCGCGCCGAGTCGGACCAGGCGGGCTCCGACTTCGGTTGCTCCGTCGCGAACGCGGGCGACCTGAACGGCGACGGCTTCGCGGACCTCGTCGTCGGCGCGCGCGGCTTCGACGCGCCCGGTCCCGGAACCCACGAGGGCGCCGTTTTCGTCTGGCTGGGCGCGATCGGGCTTGCGGGTCTGCCCGACGGCACGCCGCTGAACGCGGACTGGCTTGCGTATGGCGCTCCGAACGCATCGCCGAGCGCGCCCGACGAAGGCAGCCAGCTCGGCTTCGCCGTTTCGGGCGCGGGCGACGTGAACGGCGACGGCTACGACGATCTGGTTTCGAGCGCGCCCTACTTCACGGAAGCCATCGAAGGACACGTGGGCCGGGTTCTGCTCTGGCGCGGCGAGCCGGCCTTCTCCGATCCCGCCAACGACGGGACGATCGGGAACGCGGACTGGAGCATCGGCTCGTTCGACCTGGGCTTCACCACGATCATCGGCTTCGACGTACGCCGCGCGGGAGACCTGGACGGCGACGGCCTCGCGGATGTGGTCGCCGGCGGCCCCGATGCCCCTGGCTGGTTCGGCTTCAGTCAGACCTGGGTCTTCCGCGGAAACGCGACGGACTACCTCGAGCTCCTGCCCTCGGCCGTCCTGATCGACGACGGCTACATCCATATGGGGACGTCCGCGAGCACGGCAGGCGACGTGAACGGCGACGGTCGAGCGGACCTGATCGTCGGACTTCCGCGCTGGCCGAAGACTTCGCCGCCCACCGAGCCGGGCAGCCAGGGCGGAGCGCGCGTGTATCTCGGCAACGCCGCAAGCGTGATCGACGCCGCTCCGTACGCCGCACTGGTCGGCTTCAGCGACGGCGCGCTGATGGGTAGCTCGGTCGGCAGCGCGGGAGACGTGAACGGCGACGGATTCGGCGACGTCGCGATTGCAGGCAGCGGCGCGAACGGAGAAGGCGAGCCGCGCGTGTATCTCGGCGGCGGAGACAGCCTTGCCGTCGCCCCGGCCTGGTCGACACTCGATCTCCCCGCTTCGAGCGGCGCGGGTCACAGCGTGAGTGCCACGGGTGACTTGAACGGCGATGGCTTCGGCGACTATCTGATCGGCGCGCCCTTCAGCGACGGCGTGAATGCGGACGAGGGGAGCTTCCGCCCCGTGTACGGCGGCAGCTGCGGTCCGGCCTGCGGTCCGTCGCTCCCGGCGCCCGGCGACTGGAGCGGAGCGCAGGCGGACGAGCGCCTCGGCACGAGCGTGGCCGGCGCGGGCGACGTGAACGGCGATGGCTTCGCGGACGCGATCGTCGGCGCGCCCCTCTACGACGCAAGCCACCCGCCGCAAGCCACGCTCGTCGATGCCGGGCGCGTGCGCCTCTATCTGGGCTCCGCGGGCGGGCTCGGCCTCGCGCACGCGCTGGAGATCGAGGGAACCGAGGACGGCGGCCAGCTCGGCGCGGCGGTCGCGGGCGCGGGCGACGTGAACGGCGACGGCTACGGCGACGTCGTCGTCGGCGAGCCGTTCGCCGACGCGCCGCTCCTTCCGGACGCGGGCCGGGTCTCGCTGTTCCTGGGGAAGCCGGCGCCGCAGCTCCTCTCGGCGACACCCGCGTGGGTCGCTCACGGCACGCGCGCCGGCGGTCACTTCGGCGCCGACGTCGCGAGCGCCGGCGACGTCGATCGCGACGGCCGCAGCGACGTGCTCGTCGGCGAGGAGCTCGGCGGATCCCTCGGGCTCGGCGCAGCTCATCTGTACCTGGGTACCCCGTCCGGCCTCGGCGCGACCCCCGCACAGGTCTTCGACAACGACGCGTCCCTGGGCGTCCCGGTGAGCGCCTCCGGGATCAGCGTCTCGGCCGCGGGCGACGTGAACGGCGACGGCTTCGCGGACGTCGTGGTCGGCTTTCCGAGCACCGTCACCTCGATCGGCGGGTCGAGCGCCGACGGCGTCGTGCGCGTCTTTCTCGGCGGCGCGCCCGCGCCGGATGCGATCCCGGACACGCAGATCTCCGGCGAGGACGGGATGCGCCTCGGCAGCGGCGTCGGCGGCGGCGGCGACTTCGATGGCGACGGGTACGGTGACGTCGCGGTCGGCGCGAGCGCACGCACGGGAACGGCCCCCGGCGACGGCTTCGTTCTGGTCTTCCACGGTGGCCCCAGCGGTGTCGCGGGCCCCGCGCGCGCGGCCTTCAGCGACACGCCTGGCGACGCTTCGGGCTTCGGCATCGACGTCGCCGCGAATCTCGATGCGAACGGCGACGGCTTCGCGGATCTCGTCGTGGGCGCGCCGGCTGCGAACGCGCCGCTCGAGGACGCGGGCACCGCCTTCCTGCACCTGGGGAACGGGCGCGCGGGTGTGCCGCGGATCTTCCGGCAGGCGAGCTCCGTCGATTCGCCCGTCGCGCTCCTCGGCACGACAGGCGAGCCCGCGAGCGTGGAGTTCCAGCTCTACACGGTCTCGCCGCCAAGCCCCGCCGGACGTGTCCGGCGCGGAATCGCGACGCAGGCCGCGGCGCTCGGCGTGCCCTTCGCCTCCGGCGAGGAGCGCACGACCGGAGCGCTCGACCCCGGCTCGACTCCGACGGTTTTCGGCGTCCTTCACCACTGCGACGGTGCGCTTCCCTGTCGCTGGCGCGCGCGCGTGATCTCGAAGTCGCCGTTCTTTCCGCGCTCGCCGTGGATCTCGCCGCCGGGGAACGCGCCGCTCGAAGCGGACCTGCGCGCCTTCGTGGACGGCGACGGCGACGCCGTCAGCGAGCAGGCGGACAACTGCCCTTACGAGCCGAACGCCGATCAGAGCGACGTCGGCGGAGTCGCGGCGGGGATCTCCGACGGAATCGGTGACGCGTGTCAGTGCGGCGATCCGGCTTCGAACGGAATCGTCGAGAGCCCGGACGTCGCCGCGATCCGCGCGGCGCTCGCGGGCCTCGGGGCGCCGGCGGTCACGGACGCGCGGAAGTGCAACGTGATCGGCCCGGTCGTCGCGACGGACGGCGCGGATTTCGACACGCTTCGCGACGACTGCGGACTGGTCGACGTGGTCGTGACGCGGCGTCGGATCGCGGCCCTTTCGCCGAACGCGATCCAGGTCTGCGAGCCCGCCCTGCCCTGACGCCGCGATTCAGTCGCGCGCGCGGAAAGGCTTCGCCAGATCGCCCGGGCCGCGCACGCGCCCGGCGAAGAGCGCAAGCACGAGCAGCGTGAGGAGGTACGGCGTCATCAGCAGGAGGTTGTACGGGATCGCGGAGCCCGCGGCCTGCAGCCGGTACTGCAGCGCGTTCGCCGCGCCGAAGAGAAGCGCACCGCCGACGATCCGCCCGGGTCGGTAGCCACCGAAGAGCACGAGTGCGAGCGCGATGAAGCCGCGGCCGCTCGTCATGCCTTCGACGAACGTATCCGAGATCCAGAGCACGATCGCGGAGCCCGCCAGCCCCGCGCACGCGCCGCCGAAGAGCAC